>NZ_JAILWL010000057.1 GCF_025698965.1 Roseibium sp. | reverse complement strand
CGAAGACTTCTGAGTCTTCGACGGCATCGGCAATACCGGCCATCTTCTGGATGGTCTCGTTGTCCGGATAGGCCGCGCCGTAAAGCTGCGTCACCGCGACGATGTCATCGATATTGCCCAGAATATCCCAGGCTTTCTTGAGTGGCCCAATCGGTGTCAGGGAAACTGCCAGATCAATGCCTGCCTCCGACGCGAACCCCTTCAATCGCTCTTCGGTGAAATCAAGTCCAAGTGTCTTCGCAGCCTCCGGATAGGAAATGCCGCTTTCTTTGGCTTCCTGTGAAATTAGTTCAAGCAGCGCCACGGCTGTGACACCGGTAATAATCACCGGCGTTCCGAGATCGAACAGTCTTCGAGCTTTCTTTGAAGCTCGCATTCTCTCGCTCTTGCGGCCTTTCTGCTTTTCCTGGTCCCTGGGCCAGCGCGCATCTTCCTTGATTTTCTCTGCAGCTTCATAGCTTTCAGGCACTTGATAGCTGTGTTGTTCCAGCTTGTGGCTCGCACCGTATCCCCCAGAAAGCAAACCGGCCCTGAGTTCGGTAAATTGAGCCTCAGACAGCTCAACATCAGGATGTGTCATCAGCCAGCTCAGCGCGGACTTTATGCTGAGACGCTCAAAGGGAACTTTCTTTAACGGATGGCGTTTACCGACCCTGTTGTCGAGAAAGTCCTGATCCGCACTGATCACTTCAAAGTCGTATTCGTGAGCATGGTCAAGCATGAACTTGCGAGCCCCCATATTCCAAAGTTCCCTGTTATTGCCCTGGGTACCCGCTTTCCGAAGAGGATCGTACCTCTTTTGTTCTTGTCTTGAAGCACTATTTATTGGCACCGCATCCAGGACTTTGCCCTGATACCGTTTTTCTCTTAGCCAGTTTTCAAACGAAAATCGCTGATCTCGACTGATCTTCTTTACATCCTCATCGCCCGTGAAAGACTGATGAACATATAAAAACCTGTCGCCCCGCGCGACGATCGCATCCAGTGCTTTGAAACCACCAAATTTGAGAATTGTCCCAAGCTGTGCCTGGTCCAAGAGGATGACCTTTTTCCGGCTCATGCAAGGTCTCCTTCTTCACCAGCCGTGAGTATGAAAGCGTATCTTTTGAGCAAAAAAGCTTTGGTTTCGGGAGATTGAACTCCGGGAAGGTCCCCCCGAAGAATGTCGCTCGCCACATCGACTCCAGCCAATCCAAACGCCGCATAGACAGGAGGATAGCCTGCCTTCCAGCAGAACCAGGGCCAGAACTCGTTCATCATCACAACGGCGTCTTTAGGGTAGAGTTCCATTTCAGGGGCATCGTCTTCAAACGGACCGCTGGCATCCATCAATTTTTCCCACTCGGCGACCTCCTTCATGGCCGCAAGTGTGTCCTGATTTTCAAGAAGAACTTTTATAAAATGAAGAACCTGGGACACGGGTATCATGGGCTCCAGTTTGTTCACAAACTGATAAATATAGGCCACCCATTCGTCGTCCCAGCGAGACTCAAGGTCATTATACTCGTCCCGCCAACCGGTAATGTCTTCAATATCTGCCATTCGATTTGTCCTGAATTTCCCACCCAAAATGTTCATGAATTGTTCTAAAGATCAGGCACTATCGGCCTGCTCTAAAATCATCACTAAAGAAAATATAGTCTCCCCGCCTGTGAAGCGCTGACAGTCCATCAATCCCGGTTCGCCGCATGATCGTGAGGAGTTGCGACGCGTCGATGATTATGACTTTGTCCATCACCGTACCTCCTGCGGAAATGCGACAATCCAGGAGAATTCATCTCTCACGAACTGTTCTGCTTCGGGAGAGCGCAAAGACGGTAGGTCTCCATTCACCACATCAATAGCCAGTCTCTTACCGGCGCGGAGGGTCGACAAATCCAAGGCGATGTTTAGTTTCATGGCGTACCAGCGCCTGAATGCACCGAAGGTCTTATTGTCTTCAACCGGGCACAAGTCCCAGAAATGCTCGTCTTCCCGGCCAAAATCGGGATTGTCATCCAGATACTTGACCCATTTGGCTGACTTTTTCAGTGACTCTAAGATCTCTTCATGCCGAAAGAGCTCTTCCGCGAAACGCACCTCCTGTTCAAAAGTCAGCTTGGTCGCGTTCTCCCAGCCATACTCACCAAAAAAGGTTCGGCCTTCCTCGGTCGCCTCAAACGCTGCCAGCTCTTCCCGCCAGCCAGTGATATCGTCAAAATCTGCCATTAGATCTGTCCTGAATTCTTTATCAAAATGTTCATGAATTGTTCTAAAGATCAAGCGCTATCGACCTGCTCTAAAATCATCACTAAAGAAAAAATAATCTCCCCGCCTGTTAAGAGCAGACAGCCCATCAACCCCGGTTCGCCTCATGATCGTAAGGAGTTGCGACGCGTCAATGATTATCACTCGTTCCATTCCGGCTTCTCCGGCGAGAAGGTTACAAAACGCGAGAATTCCTCTTTTACGAACCGTTCTGCTTCGGGGGAGCGCAAGGACGGCAGATCTCCATTCACC
The DNA here is from genome assembly GCF_025698965.1 of Roseibium sp. Classification (GTDB taxonomy): domain Bacteria; phylum Pseudomonadota; class Alphaproteobacteria; order Rhizobiales; family Stappiaceae; genus Roseibium. The sequence continues at coordinate 17,215 of NZ_JAILWL010000057.1, read as the reverse complement.
ACGTCGATTGCCAGTCTGTTACCTGCGCTAAATGTCGATATGCCCAACGCAATGTTCAGTTTCATAGCGTACCAGCGCCTGAATGCACTGACAGTCTTGTTGTCCTCAACCGGGCACCACTCCCAGAAGCGCTCGTCCTCTTGGCCAAAATCAGGGTTCTCATCCAGATACTTGACCCATTTGGCTGATATTTTCAGCGCCTCTAAGATCTCTTCATGCCGGAAGAGTTCTTCCGCATACCGCACCTCCTGTTCAAAAGTCAGCTTGGGGGCACTCATTCTATTTGTTTCAAAAAACTTTCGGCCTTCTTCGGTTGCCTTAAATGCCGTCAGCTCTTCCCGCCAGCCAGTGATATCGTCAAAATCTGCCATTAGATCTGTCCTGAATTCTTTATCAAAAATGTTCATGAATTGTTCTAAAGATCAGGCACTATCGGCCTGCTCTAAAATCATCACTAAAGAAAAAATAATCGCCGCGCCTGTGAAGCGCTGACAGCCCATCCACTCCTGAGCGCCGCATGATCGTGAGGAGTTGCGACGCGTCGATGATTATGACCTTTTCCATTATCGCGCCTCCTTCGGAAACGCGACAATCCAGGAGAATTCCTCTCTCACAAACTGTTCTGCTTCAGGGGAGCGCAGGGAGGGCAGGTCTCCATTCACAACTTCGACGGCTAAACTTTCACCAGCACTGAGTGTCGACGGGCCCAAAGCAATGTTCAGCTTCATGGCATACCAGCGCTGGAATGCACTGATAGTCTTGTTGTCCTCAACCGGGCACAAATCCCAGAAGCGCTCATCTTCCCGGCCAAATTCGGGATTGTCATCCAGATACTTAACAAACTTGGCCGACTTTTTCAGCGCCTCATAAATCTCTTCGTGCCGGAAAAGCTCTTCCGCATACCGCACCTCCTGTTCAAAGGTCAGCTTGGTCGTGTTCCCCCAGCCATATTCACCAAAAAAGAATCGTCCTTCTTCGGTTGCCTTAAACGCTTCCAGCTCTTCCCGCCAACCGGTGATATCGTCAAAATCTGCCATTAGATCTGTCCTGAATTCTTTACCAAAAATGTTCATGAATTGTTCTAAAGATCAAGCGCTATCGACCTGCTCTAAAATCATCACTAAAGAAAAAGTAATCTCCCCGCCTGTGAAGAGCTGACAGTCCATCAACCCCGGTTCGCCGCATGATCGTAAGGAGTTGCGACGCGTCAATGATTATCACTCGTTCCATTACGGCTTCTCCGGCGAGAACGTTACAAAACGCGAAAATTCCTCTCTCACGAACTGCTCCGCTTCGGGAGAGCGCAAAGACGGCAGGTCTCCATTCACCACGTCAATTGCCAATCTCTTACCGGCGCTGAAAGTAGAGGGGCCCAAAGCGATGTTCAGTTTCATAGCGTACCAGCGCCTGAATGCATCAACTTTCAAGTTATCCTCAACCGGGCACAAGTCCCAGAACCCCTCATCTTCCCGGCCAAAATCCGGGTTGTCGTCCAGAAATTTTACAAATTTGGCTGATTTCTTAAACGCCTCAAGGATCTCTTCGTGCCGAAAGAGTTCTTCCGCGAAACGCACCTCCTGTTCAAAAGTCAGCTTGGTCGCGGTCCCCCAGCCATACTCACCAAAAAAGGTTCGGCCTTCTTCGGTCGCCTCAAATGCTTCCAGCTCTTCCCGCCATCCGGTGATATCGTCAAAATCTGCCATCTTCCTGGCTCCAATTCGTTTTCCGCATCATGTTCACTAAATGTTCCAATTGCAACTTCTGATTTGTGCAAGGTCTCATTTTCTAAGTTGGCAAGAGAAACATCCATTTCCGCTCAAGGGCAGGCGCAATTTTCCAATGTTTTGCAATAAGGCCCGTTTTATCCGGGTTTTGACGAACCGTCGAGCATGTTCAGATGTCTGAACCTGTCGTTCCGACACAGCTTTTCTAAAATCGCTTGAAAATTATGCTCTTCGGCCCCAACCCGTATTGCGCGCCCAATTGCAATTTTCTCTTCTCATGTCCCCTCCCCGATTGGGAAGGGGACGAGAGATGCTTTGTTGCTTGTCGCTCAGTGCAACTCGGGAAAAGCGAACACGGTTTTCCTCGGGAACCGGGCAACAAACAACGCGTCCAGGTTTTACCGGTCCTAGATGTTCACCTTCAGGCACGCGAGCTTGACGTTCTTGCGGGTGTATTTGCGGTCCCAGTTTGCAGCGTTGCGCAGCTCGGCCAGGCTCGCGCCTTGAGCCTTGACCAGCGAAGCAACCGTGAAATCCATGCCCGCGGGATGGATCATCTCAAACCGCCGGGTTGTCAGATAATCCGCACCACCGCCGTCACCGATGTCCGGGTCCCGGGTGATTTCCGTCCCTTCGTTGCCGTAGATGGTTTCCCGGTTCGGCACTTCATCGATATGCATGAACGCACCCGGCGCAAACAGGAAACAGGAATATTCGTCCGAATTGGTGCCTGTCGCCACCGGCATCATTTCCGAATGCACGACCATCATGCCGGCATAATAAGGAACCTCAAACGGTGCTTCCGACGGTTTCTTGAATTCGATCTTTTCATCGTCCAGAAGCGTGCCATAAACGAAGCTGTGCATGGCAATCACGCGCAGGTCGTCCAGATTTTCACCCATGGTCAACCGGGCCCGATTGATCGCCTGATAGCTGATCCGGTTGGCTGCCGTCGGCGAACCGACATCGGAATAGATGGAATAGACCATGTCGCCGCCATCGTTTGCGACATTGTCGGCAACCACACCCTCGGCAGTCGCGATAATGCGCTCTTCCTTGCGTCGCCCCCAATAGGAGCCGATCCGTTCAGCAACGCGGTTCATGGCGCTGTCTCCACGACCCGTTGCCGCGTAACTTGCAACCGTCTTTGCGCCATACTTCTTGGCGAGACGATGCTTGTAGGCCTTCATGTCGCTGGCGGTAATCTTGCTGGTCGTGATCTTGTTGTCGCTGTCATCGATCACGGTTGGCTCGGCATCATCCAGATCCTCCCAGTAAGGCACCTCGATCTGATTGCCCCCGGCCTTGAAACGCTTGGCGATGTCCGGGGCGGGCGCGGCCAGAATGCCGGACTTTTCCAGCATGACCAGTTTCACCGGCTTGTTTTCCGCCATGTAAGGGGTGAAAACGCGCGGCACGACGATGTCTGAAATTTGAGACGTCATTGATTGTCCTGTTTTTGGAGTTTTTTCAAAAAAAATCCGGCCGCAAATGGGCCGGAGCAGCGGACGTTTCGTCCGTATTCGGCCGGCGTATCCCGTCGGAACACGCCGGAATGTGTTTTTCCCGTGGGAGAACCCGGCTTGACCATCGATCAAACCATCGCGTCAAATCTGACAGCGTTTCAGGAAACAAAATATGCATGCATCGCTTAGCGCGCGTCGCATTCTGGCGGCTTCCAAGCGGATCAGACCGATTTTTTCAGAGCTATAAATGCGGTCTCAACAAAGAAGACCTTCCTTGGAAGGAGGCGTCAATCTGAGCAGTTGTTCAGCATTCCCAATTGCAACCAGTCTCGAAGTTATTGGGCAACCTTCGTAAACCCGAACATCTCCGGATCGCGCCTTGCGGCAACAATTAATTGCCGTGCCCGCGCCGGATTATGCTCCAGCATTTGGGCCTGCTGCATGAGGTTGGGATTTTCTGGATCGAACGGGTTACCGGGTAAAGAACGGATGCGACCTGTCGGCGAAACTTTGCCGCCCTTTTCTCTGCCGGGCTTGCGGACAGGGCTTGAGCCAGAATGCTTTTGCAGGTTCTCCTTCAAGAAGGAAGGAGGTAAAATTTCTTGCGCATCGGGCATCAACGGTTTGTTGGACAGGGGAATCTCGGGCAGATCCGGCCGGCTAGGCTTTGACCTGGGAGAGGGAATTCTTTGGCGTCGACGCGAGCTTGATTCTTGTAGTCCGATTAGTGCCTTGTTGGCTTCTTGATGACTGTCAGCGGGCCGAGAATTGGCTTTCTTGTCTGTTAGGTCATCAGTAGGAGATCGCCCGAAGGAAGGAACATAGCTTTCTGGAATAATGCTTTGATAGACCTCCACCGGTAGTGTTGCATATCTTCCCGGTTTTCCCTGAACGGCCCGGTAATAGTCCGAAATCATCGAGGCCTGTGCTTCAATCGCCATCTTGTCGAAGGGAATACCTTTTCGCACTTCATCTGAATACTGGTAACTGTTACTTAGCGGCGACTTGAGCTTATCGTTAGAGTACGCGCCAAACATATGCCTCCCAAACGTCTGCTCCTGAACAAGATGCGCTCCTTCATGGATGAACCATTCGGGTGCGGTCTGGCTGAAATCATCCGAATAGGCGAGTTTACCGACCTTGATGTTGTTATTGCTCACCATCCCGAATTTAGATCGCACGAACCAATTTCCACGTTCGATCGTCGTTTGATGGAAGTAATCTCGCTCACCGTAAATCTTCGTCAGAATATCTATTTCGCCCTGTGTCAGATATCTTTTCTCACTCATTTATATTTGCTCTTTCTTTTATCTGGCAGGCCTGTTCAAAAAACTCCAAATTCTCCCTGAAATTCTCGTCCTTGCTGTACTCATCCAAGCTCTTGACATAGCCCTTGTTGAGGGCCATTTCGGCACAGTCAACTTTTACTTCTCCTGAAAAACACTTGGCGATTTCGTCCGCGGGTCCTTGCCCAAACAAATCCCTGGTTTCTGGCTGTTCCTGCATGCCCTCGAAGAACGGAGCAAATTCTTCCTCGAATTCGGAGTTTCTTTGAAACGAATGGATCAGAAGGAACGACACGAGTTTCAAGTATTGAAGACCCTCGCTCGGTTCGAAGTCCTTGTCCGCGTTCCAGATAACTGTTTGGGCGAACAGCCAAAACACAGGCCTGTTTTCGGGATCGATAACTGAGGTCCACTCCCGATAGCTTGGACAGTGTTTTTTCTCTTCTTCTTCTGAACCTTGAACGCTCGACATAGCACCTAGAAGCACCCCCAGTGCTATACAAACTGTCTTGGTAAATCTCATAATTGATTGATTTCCTTACCAGTATTTCCCAGGATTTTACTCGGTCAGATTTGGAAGATCTTATCCAACAATTAACGTGGCAATCTGATTTCGCTCCACAGGCAACTCATAGAGCCTTTCGATATGTAGAGAGCGCATGTATTCGAGAGTGCCCTGGTCAACGGGGGTACCAGGATTTCCGTCCCTGACCATGGGAACATTTCCGTTTCTCCTTTTAGGAAAATCCCCGCCCGGCAGTGTATTTCCACGCCGGTACAAATCAAATACAGCTTTGACTTCGTTCTCCGTCAAATTTGCCAAGTTCTGTCGCTCCTACTTCATACGCACATCACAAATAACTTTTTTCGGCCACCCATTTTTGAGCAGAAAGTCGTCTGGCTTAAAATCTTCACCTACTACTTCAAGAAGCTTTGGAAAGTTTCTTACGTCCACACCGAGATGGTTTGCATATGTCAGAAGTTGTTTCAGTCTTTTGTGCGAATAATACCCCTCGTCCGTATAGCTTGACACCTCCTCAAATCTATCTTGGTTCCTCTCCAGAAATAGTTTCAAAGAGTAAGCACTTCCCTCAATGATCGAAAATTCCAGATAGCGTTCGAGATAGACCCAATTCAACAATTGAAGCACAGATTTCTCGTTCGTTTCTCTGATCAATTCCATCGTGTTTCTTTCATTGTTTAAGTGAAAGGTCCCTTCAAGTATGGCAACCGCTTCACAAACAGGAACATTCTTATGTCCTTCGATTATCAACTGCGCAGCGAAGAACCTTGCCTGCATCGGACAAGCATCAAAATTCTCGATCGAGAAGTCGTAGGCCTCATCATATTTGCCAGCTGCCATAAGGCCTGTCGTTGTCTTGACGATATTCATGTTCTCAAGACATGCATTTGCTGCAGAACTTCCCATTCCAAGAAAAACGGAAAAAAATGCTGCGATCAGTGAATGCCGAAGTTTCCATGTGGGATGCTGCACTTCGAAGAACCTCCTTGGTCAACACTCTTCTTCACTTCCGAACCATTGCTCGGTTTGTCAATGCCGGATCAAATATGTTCACTATCTGTTCTGATATCAACTTTAAATTGCTGAAGACAATTGGTAAGGTGAGACATCGCCTTTCCAGTTTGCGCCAATTTCCGTTTCAACAACACGAGCAATATGGTCAATGTCAGTCTCTTTCAGAAAGATACTCTCTGCATCTCTTTGTTTCATAACGGTTTATTCCAATTCATCAGTAAAGATTGCTGCGGAAGAAGAATGCAAGAACATTCTCTATGCAAACGAAGACAACACGCTCGTGCTTTTCTTTCACAATGACAGCGACCGCCCCAATTTCACGATGGTCCGTGATGGCGACGGTCAAATCTGTGAAGGTATTATCTCTTTTGGTGCAGGTGGAGTTAGCTTCTACTGCTCTCCAGAAGTAAACGGCATCATGCGGTCTGCTTGGGGTATCGACGGCGTCGATCCAGACAAAACCTTCCATTTCATGGACGAGCTTGTCACCGAACAATGCGCTCGCTAGCGCGCTAGTGGTGACGTCAGAGTCGCCAACTTCAGCATTGTTTCCGGCGGCATTCCAATGCGTTTGGATTCTTCAAAAACAGCGTAGACGAGTTGGTGCTGTTCACTTTCGTCAAGTCGAATACTCATAGGTGCTTCTTTGCTAAAATTTCTAATTGGTGTGATTGTTGGAGCTTCAATCTCAACGGCTGCGGCGCAGGTTTACGTGACCTGCGGTCAGGGGCAGCTCAAGGGCTACACTGTTCAGGATTACGATCGTAACCAAGTATGCCGAGATCCAAAGGTCTACAATAACTTCAGAGGTCCAGAAAGTTACATCGTGTGCTAACTGAACCCCCGGTTTTCTCTATTTAAGAAAGCTATAGCGTTTCGGGAAACCGTTAAAACGATCAGAATCACATAACGCGTTGAAATCTTTGATTTCAGGCAGCGTTAGGTGATTCAAATTTTACCGACAACGCTTTAGCAGTTCGCTTTCATTGCGCGGTAAAAGTTTCCCCTCTAAACCCTGAACAGTTTGGGATCCCGCCCTGCGGCCATGATCATCTGACGCGCCCGTGCCAGGTTTCGCTCCAGAAGCTCGGACTGTTCCTTCAGATTGAGGCTGTCGCTTGCGAAGGGGTTGGCGCCGCTGCCACTAGTCAGACGGACAATTGGTCTACGTCAGGCAAGGCCAAACAGTTTCGGATCCCGCCCCTCCGCTAAAATCATACGTCGCGCCATGACTGGATTCCTCTCAATCATTTCGGCCTGAAGTTTGAGATTGGGTTTTTCCAAGTTGAACGGATTGGCGCTGTCTGAAAGAGCAGATTGCCGCAAGGTCTGACTTTTGCTTGGGGTGTTGTTTATGAATTCACCTTTGCCCTTAGAGGAGCTCGACCCCGGCTCATTCAACAGTGGTGCAAAAGTAGGCGGTAGGATACTGTTGGCACCAGGGATCATCGGCTTGTTGGAGAGCGGAACATCAGGCTTTTCAGCAAGCTTGGGCTTGGATCTTGGCACTGCAATTTTTTTCCAAGATCGGACTTGCTTTCGCGATGAAGAAACCGACCCACATCTGTTGACTTTCCACGCTCCGATTCCATCGAAACATAGTAGGAGTCATCCAACAAATCCGTGACAAAGCCTGGTACGGGTTTTTCAAATTTGTGCTTCGGGGAATTTAGCAATTCCTGTGGTGGAATTCCAAATGCTTTAAGAATTGTGCCAGCAAAACTGTTGCTGTTTTGTGTATCGATCTTGTAATGAAGATCGTTTTCGTTTACTCGCTCGATAACTCTCAGCGCGCGTAACTTAAACGTCTCGATTTCCTCTGGTGAACCGGAAACAATTGACACCTGATTTTGAACGAGAGGCCCCATTTGTGGAACGAAATCTAGATACCCCTTAATTGTATCAGTTCTATCCCAAGGCATTCCAATTGGTATTCGATTACCGCTTTTGTCGGTTGCAAGACCATTGATCTCCCAAATCTGGGCACCCGTTTCGTCGTGTGCGGTAATCACGATGTGAGACGCGACATCAAACAGTTTCAAATCGAAAATCTTGGCTGGTAATTTGAACTCGCCAATACGTATCGTATACTTTTTACTATCGTACATTATCCATTCCTAGCTCAAATCTTGTCGGTCCATCCGCGCTTTTCGCAATACCAATCAGGTTTATTAAGCAGCATGGCTTCCACGCCCTCTCTGCTCAAGCAAAGACCACCTTCTTGGCTTGTCCTCATACGGTAGCGGTACGGCAAAAGATCCGGATAACCCAGAAACCTGGCGGTTCGACGATCTCTCCATTCCTGATTGACTAAAAAATCCAAATCCTGAGCTTTGCCGCATCTTCTCATCACTTGAAAAAACACATCATAAAGTCCGGAAATCTTCTCAGCGCCTGAACCGGCCAGACCAGTCTTCAAATCGCTCTCAAGCTTTTCCATAACAGCACCGGGCTCACACGTTTCAACGGCTCCTATATCGTAATTGGCTATTGAAATGGATTTGTCTCCTGATGCGCAGGCTCCAAGATGCGCGACGATTATCAAGCTAAGTGTTCGCACAACGTTCACAATCTTTGCTCCGAAAACTAATCAATATCAGCAGTATGTTCACTATTCGTTCCAAATCAACCTCCAATTGATAAATCGTTGGAAGCAGGAGGCATCTTTATCCATTTAAACCCTGAACAGTTTCGGATCCCGCCCTGCGGCCATGATCATTTGGCGCGCCCGTGCCGGGTTTCGCTCCAGAAGCTCGGACTGTTCCTTCAGGTTGAGGCTGTCGCTTGCGAAGGGGTTTGCACCACTGCCGCCCTCAGTCAGCCCGGCAAGGCCATCCTCGGCAAAGGAATTGTCGTGAATGAAGGCCAGCAGTTTGACGGCCACCGGATCGGCCACCTGTTGCAGACCGTTCGCATCGGCTTTCGTCAACGCGCCCTTGTCGGCAAACCATCAGGTATCGCCACGTCCACACGCTTTCAGACGAGTGAGTAACCGGGTGGCGTCACCTAGCAAATTCCGCTGTGCCCCACCCTCCGCAAATCTCCCTCAGAATATCGAACTCACTTAGCCCAACCCCTGTTCCAGGTAAGCCAGATGTGGTTTCTGTCACCTGGAGCAAAGACAATTGCCCGAAAATTAAACAACATCGGTCTTTCTCAAAGAGTAATAATCATCCACTACAGAACAACAATTCATACGGAAAAACAACAAATAGAACATACTAGTGCCTGCTAATTATCATCTTTCGGTAAGCTCGTTCGATCCAGTCCTCTCACACCAATCCAGAAATAATTGCGTTGATCTTGATAAATACTCATGTTTCGCCAAACTTCCAAAGCTCGGGATATATCCTTTACGATACGCCAAATTCGCACAGTCTTCGTCAGTTTCCTCTAAAATGCACTCCGACAATTCAGACAGTATCTCTTCACTAAACCGGTCTTGTATCGCCTTACTTGAGGATAGACCCATAAAAATATCTCTTAGATAAGCTACATATTCGTGACGCTGGAAAGTATGAACAGTTAACAACCAGGCAACTCGCATAAGTTCATCGTCCTCAAGGGCGGGACGGTTTGACTCTGCGAGTACTCTATCCAGGCCTCTCTCACCCATATAGAAGAACATGGGCCGCGTCTGAGGATCGAGCGTTGACCCCCATTCCCTATCGTTTGGGCAAAGACGGACATCTTCAGATTCCGAGCTTTGAACACCTGACACTCCAGCTGCCAGAAGTCCAATAGCGACACAACCTGTCTTCATCAGATTCATAAAAATCATTGATCCTCGATCTAGAACCGCACGATAACACTAACAATACATTCGAATATTTCTATTATGTTCATGATACGTTCCAGTGTCAACTTTGAATTGAACCGTGCTTGCACCACCCCTATTACAAGTTTTGCGGGCTGAAGAAGACGAATAAGCATCGACCGGCGAACCTGCCCATAGCCGAAACAATTTCGAATCCCGCCCCGCGGCCTCGATCATCTACCATGCGCATTCCGGCCTCCTCCCCAATGGCAAGAACCTATTCAGGTTGAAGCCATCACTTGCGGAGGAATTGGTCTTGGTACTATTAATCTGACAGAAAGATGGTCTTAGTCAGGCAAATCCAAAAAGTTTCGGATCCCGCCCCTCGGCTAAAATCATACGCCGCGCCATGACAGGATTCCGCTCAATTATTTCGGACTGCTGCTTGAGATTGGGTTTTTGAAGGTTGAAAGGGTTTGCGCTAGCCGAATCTTGCTTTTGCGGTTTGCGTTTAGGCTTAGGGATAACCTTGCCCGGTTTAGCTCGGGGCACTGGTCGGCTAGCGTCACCGTTGTTTGGAGGAACTTTCGGTGATTTAGCTATGTCTGGCTTGTTACTCGGAACAACTGTTTCCCCAAATCTGAGGTACTTAGCGTAAATTGAGGCTTGCTCTCGCCAATGGTCTTTGGTCGCATCCGGGACCGGAGATTTTTCCTTTTTTACGCCGCCCCAACTTTCTGCAATGCGCTCCAACATTCCCTTTTCAGAAGAGCGAAATACAGCGTCAAAGAATTCGGGGCCTTCGCCATAGTACAACGCATATGCTTCATCGAATGTGATATCCAAACTTTGAACCATCTTTTCTATTGTCACATGATCTGGATTTGTGTCACTGGGAAGAATCTGATCGATAAGTAGTTCTTTCAAACCTCCTTCAAGTTTTTCGGAGATTTTCTTTTTCGTTTTATCGCTAACCATGTTTTGAGGTTTCCTTAACTCAATCATTTTTTGAGTGTGAGAGTGCGCTTTATAATCTAAACAACTTCGGATCCCGGCCAGCAGCTATGATCATTTGGCGCGCCCGTGCCGGGTTTCGCTCCAGAAGCTCGGACTGTTCCTTCAGATTGAGGCTGTCGCTTGCGAAGGGGTTTGCACCACTGCCGCCCTCAGTCAGCCCGGCAAGGCCATCCTCGGCAAAGGAATTGTCGTGAATGAAGGCCAGCAGTTTGACGGCCACCGGATCGGCCACCTGTTGCAGACCATTCGCATCGGCTTTCGTCAGCGCATGCTTGCCGGAAAACCATCCGGTGATGTCGAGATTCAATGCATTCAGATTGCCCTATGTCGTTCTGTCACGAAAACCCGAACACCTCCGGATCGCGCCTTGCGGCAACAATCAGCTGCCGCGCCCGCGCCGGATTACGCTCCAGCATTTCGGCCTGCTGCTTGAGGTTGGGATTTTTGATGCTGAAAGGGTTGGAGTGTTTTTGAACATCAGAGCCAGGTGATGCGCGATTGTCGCCAGTCTCCGTCTTAGAGGCCGGACCTATTCCAGCTGATTCTCGCTGAAATCTGTCCCGTGAGTTCGAAGACGGCGAAAAAAGTTCCGGCAACTCAGATTTCCGCATGCGAGGATACTGACCTTCTGATGCGCGACTAAGAGGCAATGCATTGCCGGAATAAGGATGTCCTGCGCGTGTAAATCTACCTCGAGACAGAAGGTCGCCACCACTTTTCAGGTGGCCAACGATATCATCGACAGGCGTTCCGCGAACAAGTGCACCATGGACCCTGTCAACGAACGGGTCACTGCTGGAAATGGACAGCTCTTTGAATGGAAACAATTCAAGAGACATTTCGGGATCGAGCTTAACGCGCCCCGACTCATAAATTTTTGACCCCATTCGGATATTTGGCGGGTTTCTTGGATTGTTCCACCAATCGCCGGAGTCGTCTAAATTGTGCCCCTTGCCATACTTCTTCCACCCATTGTACAAGCCCCCACCTGCCACGGCTGTTTCTGTGTCTACACCGGCAGCTCTAAGTGACAGACCGAAGTGAAACGAAGCAATGTCTCGAAACTCTTCAACAAATTCATTGCCCCTCCCCCCTGTCATTCCATTGTAACTTCTTTGAAGGTCTTCCGGCCCCTGCGCTCTGAACGCGCGAATTATCTCTTTGTATTTGTCCGGGTTAATTTTCAGGTGGTTTCGAAGCGGCCGTCCAAATGCAATCGAATCTTCGACGGAATAATTTGCAGGAGCGACATAAGGCGTTTTTGTTCTTGGGTTGATTATGAATTCGCCATTCGAGTCAACAAGGTGCTTGGCAAGTACCCTCCGACCCTTTCGATCACTGACATAAAAAGTTGGATTAGGCATTTAACACCACGCTCTAACGATGACAAATTCTCGAGTTACTCTCCGTAACTCAAACTCACAAATTCCGTTAACCAGATAAGAAAACTCACTCTGTTCAATTGTTGTCTTCATCTCTTGAATATCATCGGAAGCTGTATTCACAAGAATAGTCTCGTAATTATATGTAAACCAAGGAAGATCTCCCCATTGACTTACTAAAGGGATAGAAACTCCACTAGACACCAAACTCCTGATTCTGAATTGATCTATTACCTTTACTTCCAAGGGGGCAAGCTTCCAAGAAGCAAGCAGCGTTAGAAATAAGATCAGCGAAAGAACCCACTTTCGCTTAATAAGAAGCACCAAAATAGATAACATAGCAGCTAGAATTGAAATCAAAAACAATAGAAACACTGGGAAAATAAAATAATCATAATAGCTCAAATAGTTAATTATAGAAAAATACGAGAATATTAAAGTAAAAACTAGAAAGTATAGAAACTTCGCGACGATCTTTTTGTCAAAATTTTCTAAATTCATTTTCCAACCTTATTCCTACAACAGCAGTCCGAAGCTTTCGGTATCAAATTCCATTTTAGATCACCAACCGTAAAACCTGCAGTTTCATGTGTTACAATCAGGTCAAATTTGCAGATTTTCCTCAGATTGATCTTGTATTCTGAACAAATTAAGCCTCACGCTGGCCGCATGACCATCTGTTGCATCCTTGCCCGGGTCCTCCCCAGATGACTGGGCTGCTCCTTAAGGTTCAGTCCATCACTCGCAAATAGGTTGACGGCCCTGCCGCATCCGCTTTGGAGCTGGAAAAATTTAGGGTCCCAGCCGGGGCGGCAAGAATGCCGGAATGTGTTTTCCCGTGGGAGAACCCGGTTTGACCATTGATCAAACCATCGCGTCGGATCTGACCGCATTTAAGGAGAAAATGCACACTTGCATCGCTTGGCGCGCCGGAACCTGGCGGCCCCCAAGCGGCTCAGATAGATTTTTTCAGAGGTATGAATGCGGTCTCAACAAAGAAGACTTGCCTTAGAAGAGACATGTCAAACTGGTCAGTTGTTCAGCATTACCAAATGCAACCAATCACGAAGTTATTGGGCAACCTTCGTCAACCCGAACGCCTCCGGATCACGCCTTGCTGCAACAATCAACTGCCGCGCCCGCACCGGATTACGCTCCAGCATTTCGGCTTGCTGCTTGAGGTTGGGATTGCTCACATTGAAGGGATTATCGCTTTTCGAGAGGCTTCCTGTATGAGAAGCACCGTTATTTGGAACGTTTCCGGAATTGATTGGGGTCCAACCAAAAGTGCCCAACGCTTGCTTGGTTTTGCCTGAAGAACTCTTTTGCACGCTGGTATCATCCAATGTGCTGCTGTTAGTCTGCGTTGCTCCAGGCCCAGCAGACACACTTTCAAAAATAAGATAGTCCTCATATTTAAGTTTAAAATCATCTCCCCAAGCACCCTGCAATGTCTTTGCATTAGCAAGATCTGAAATCATGTCTGCCGCTAATTTTTTATCTTTTATATGCCTCTCGCGAATATTTCTGTCAGTCGCCCCCCAATCAACCTTGGCAGTTCTCAGCTGTTTCTGTGTCCGAGTTTGAGCTTGGCCCGCTTTTCCGGCAGGTTTATTGAAAAGGTCGTCAACGACATCTCGATGTTTTGAATAAGTCTCCGCCCCCCAAAGGACGGGTGGCATCTTCGAATAAAACTCAGGACGAAAGTCTCCTAAATTCACACTACCAGGCGACCAATGCGTTTTTCCCAGGCGCGGTGCATGACCGCCTGACCATTGTACAATTCGGTCGACCAAAGTGTTGCTGTTGTTCGACCCTGCGTTATATTTGGTCTTCTGTTCGGCAATCCCCTGGGCCATACCAGCCATATTGAAAAATGTTCTGGAAAGGTCCTCTCCCTCAAAAATCACTTCACGTGGAGCGTTAAGTGCAGCTTTCTCGTTTTTATTAGAAGAACGAAAGACACGCACTGACAAATGGCCAAAGCCAATAAGGTCATTTGGACCACTTGAAGCCAGTTCTTCGAATGGACTAAACCCATAATTCCTAGAACCCCGGCCATGGATTTGGAAAGTGGTACCCGTCCGAACGGGTGTAGAAGATAAATTTGTGATGTGCCTGGTTTCCAGTAATTCCGATGGGACTGTAGCCGATTTCAATCTTTTCCATTTTGTAAAATTCCTACCTATAAAAACCAGATAACAACACTGGCTTCCTCATATTCCAATTCCCCGTCCTCCAGTCTGAAGGTGATGGAAAGCTCCCTGTCCGGAAGTGGCAGCCTTGAAACGACACGCTTAAATGTGATCAAGGTGCAGTCACACGATCGGCCTTGATACACCCATGTTTCGCTTGAGGAATCAGCAACCACTTCAAAGGCGTCAAGAGCATCCTTGGGCAAGTGTCTCTTGACCACCCAGGAGACATCTTCGGGTGAATTCATCTCAAGAGGCATACGGTCCAAGTACGCAAGATAACCTGGCGACGGCAACATGCTCCCGAAGAAAAACCCAAGCGCATACCCAACGCCGAGTATCAAAAGCACGTAAATTGCTGTTCGTATCCTATGTAGTCTTTTCATATGACCTCATTCATCGCGACATTCAGAAATTGCTCGTGACCAGGGTCTTTTGCTGCTCACCCAGGAGCGACACTTTCCTTCAAATCCAATTCACCCTGAAGCTGCTGCGCCTATAAATTCTTGGCAATAAGGTTGCAGAACGGATGTGAAAGCTCTGAAAAACATGATTGCACCTGTTTTTGCAGATTATTCGCAAATTGATCTCAAACCCTGAACAGTTTCGGATCCCTTCCTGCCACCATGATCATCTGCCGTGCCCGCGCCGGTTTTTTCACCAGAAGCTCGGACTGTTCCTTCAGGTTGAGGCAGCCGCTTGCGAAGGGATCGGCGCCGCTGCTGCCCTCAGTCAGCCCGGCAAGGCCATCCTCGGCAAAGGAATTGTCGTGAATGAAGGCCAGCAGTTTGACGGCCACCGGATCGGCCACCTGTTGCAGACCGTTCGCATCGGCTTTCGTCAACGCGCCCTTGTCGGCAAACCAGCCGGTTATGTCGAGCCCGGTCGCTTTCAGATGGGTGAGCGCACGGTCGGCCTTGGCCACCACATTCTGATAGGCATCGCTCTCCGGCTCACCATATTCCCGGATCAGATCCCGGTGTGCGGTTTCCGCCGCCTCGGCCTGCTGCCGAGCCGCGCTCTGGGCACTCTCCTCGTGGGCGCCGAAATGCTCGGCCATCTTGCCGACCCACTTGTCGTGCAGCTGTTGCGCGGCAGACGGGTGAAGACCCGCCTCCTTGAACCAGCCGCTCGCTTCCGCTGCAAAGGCCTGATCATAGGGAAAGTTCTCAGGCAATGCCTCCGGCATATTGAATTGATAACCGTTCTTCGGCGTCCAGCTTTTTGAAATGTCCTGATAAAAGGCCGTTTTCTCGTCCGAGCTGGCAGCCTCATCGGGCAGCATCACCGCACCGGTCAACTGGTCCTGCAGCGCACGATAGCCGTCAAGGACACTGCCTGGGTCCTGCCAGCCGTTTTGTGTGGCAAGTGCCTTATGGTCGTCATTCAGGCCCGACAGGAAGTCGTTCCCGTTCGCTATAGGCTCCAGGTTTTCGTCACTGATGCCGAACTGGTCATCCATCATCAAAAGTCCTCTTCGTGCTCAAAGTCGGGAAGGGTTTCCAAACGGGCTGCCGCCTGAAGGGCGGCATGTTCTTCCGGCGGAATACGGATCATCGACAAAATGCGCGCATAAAGCGCCTTGCGTCCGTCCAGATAGCCGCTTTCCCGCGGCCCCAGCTCCACAGGTGGCGCCTGATAGATCCCGCATTCCGCGGCCAGGTCCGCCAGAACGGTTTCACCATCGGGACACAAAAAAACGGACCGATAGGCCCGCTCTATGACAGCTGCTCTGTCCCCGCGTCGCCGGGCGATACGTCTAAGGCAATGCCAGACCATCGAGACCTCCGTCCTCGCTCAGGGTTTTCAGAAGCGGCGCGCCGTCCTTGGCCATCCGCGCCATGCTTTCGCCTGCAGCCAGCTGCTGTTGCTGCTCGGCTTCAGCCGCCCTCTCCTGCCGCAGTTTTTCAACTTCTTCCGGTCGCCGTTTCAGCTTCGCCGGAAGACCGAGGGCACGCCGGGTCAGGTCGTATTCTTCCTCGCGGTCGTGCAGATCCATGATGGTCGGGTCGGAACCGGCGGCGATGCCCAGATACTCCTGGAAGCCCATGATGGCCTCGAAATGCCCGGCCTCGCGCATCTGGTCGATTGGCGCGGTCGGCACCAGCGTCACATCGCTGCCCGACACACTTTCAGGTGGAACCAAGGGAGACTCCGGCGCAAACGCGCCCCGGCGGCCGAGGATACCGACTTCCCTTTCGAACAGCGCCTCGTTGCCGGCCATGATGTTGGTGGAGAAAGGGCCGATCATGTCGGCCATTTCCTTACGTCGGATATTGGCTTCCGTTGCGGTCCGTCCGTTTCCTTCCAGCAGCGTCTGCCACAGGTCGCCGTATAGCCCGATCCGCAATTTCTCGCGAATATTCTCAATCTGTGCGTCCGCTGCACCGGGATTGACCGTATCGATCATCGGCCGGAACAACGGTCTGCCCTGCTCGTCGATCAGACCGGGATTGGTACGGCCCGGATTGAGGTCCAGCTGCCGTTCCTGGGCATGGGTGGCAATCGGCGGGCGCACCGCCTGGGAGCTGGCAATCAGGCCATCGCGCGCAAGGCTCTGCAGGCTTTTGATGTCACTCATCAGCTTGGCTTGTGGCGGTGAGCCGTAGGGAGACAGTCCGTCCCGGTCCCAGCGGCTGATCACCAGCGGATATTCGAAATAGCCGCCCTTCCGGCAGATATGTTTGCTGTCTTCTTCAAAATGGATGCTTTCATAGCGCGACTTGCGGATATCCGTCGCCTCCTCAAAGCCGCCATCGCGCAGAAAGCAGGCATGAACAAACGAATGCTCCGAATTCTTGCGTTTCGGGTCGTCAGCTTCTTCCCTGATCTTGTCAGAAACGTTGCCGCC
>NZ_JAILWL010000569.1 GCF_025698965.1 Roseibium sp. | reverse complement strand
TCAGGACAGTCCCGGGATCGGTTTCAACGCCATGACGTTTGAAGAGATCGGCCGAAACGGCTTCCCGCAAGGGGGTAATCCCGGTAGCCGGGGTATAGCCGTGATGACCGTCCCGCAATGCCTTGATCGCTGCATCGACAATGTGTTCCGGAGTATTGAAGTCAGGCTGACCGATGCCGAGATTGATAATGTCACGACCCTGATTGGCCAGTTCAGTTGCCCGCGCCAGAACCGCAAATGCGTTTTCTTCTCCAATCCGGTTGAAGCCTTCGATTGTTTTCAGCATTTGCGTCTCCCGTTGAAAGTCGGCGTTGTTGTCCGAAGATTACCGCCGGCGCCGAACCCGTGAAAAGGGTCGATTGCAAGGTTGTGGTTCGGCATATGCGACAAGTTGCACCGCTTGGACCTGCCAGGTCCGTTCAGGAAAATGTCCGGCACCTCTCCCATTGCGCATTGGTTATGCTTATATTCGCGCCAACATGTTTGCTATCGAGCAGACAAATGAAAAATCTCACGCCAGAAAGGTGCGCAATGTCTGCGACCCAGGATGCACAGGCACAGATCCCGGTCACTGTGTTGACCGGATATCTCGGTGCCGGAAAAACCACGCTGCTTAACCGGATCCTGACTGAAAACCACGGTCAGCGATATGCGGTCATCGTCAATGAATTCGGTGAAGTCGGTATCGATAACGACCTTCTTGTCGAATCGGACGAAGAAATTTTCGAAATGAACAACGGCTGCATCTGCTGCACGGTGCGCGGAGACCTGATCCGCACCGTACAGAACCTGATGAAGCGCAAAGGTGCTTTCGACGCAATCATCGTGGAGACAACCGGTGTTGCCGATCCGGCACCGGTCGCACAGACCTTTTTTATGGATGACGATGTCAGGGCATCGGCCAAGCTCGATGCCGTTGTCGCTGTCGTTGATGCGCGTCATGTTCTGCAGCGTCTGGAAGACACAGAGGAAGCAGAAGACCAGGTTGCTTTTGCGGATGTCATCCTGATCAACAAGACGGATCTGGTTTCAGCGGAAGAACTTGCGACGGTTGAGGCGCGCATCCGGGCAATCAACCCCTACGCGGTCCTGCACAGAAGCGAGCGGTGCGGCGTCGACATTGCCAAGGTTCTGGACCGAGGTGCCTTCGACCTCGACCGGGTCCTGTCTCTCGATCCTCATTTTCTGGAACATGGCCATCATGAGCATGAATGCGGCCCGAGCTGTGATCATGACCACGACCACGGCCATGGACATCACCACGACCACGAACATCATCATCATCATCATGATGAAGACCCGCATTCGGTCAAAAGCATTTCGCTGAAAGCCGGCGACCTCAATCCTGACATGTTCTTTCCCTGGATCAATCAGGTCACACAGGTGCAGGGACCGAATATTCTGCGGATGAAAGGCATTCTGTCCTTCAAGGACGATCCTCAGCGGTATGTCATTCAAGGCGTGCACATGATCGTTGAAGGCGATCACCAGCGGGACTGGAAGGCGGATGAACCACGTGAAAGCCGTCTTGTGTTTATCGGACGTGATCTCAATTGGGATGTGTTGAAAGACAGTTTTCAGGCCTGCGCCGCGCAATAGGGAATTGAGATTTGCCGACAGTTGCTCCCGTGGACATGGACGGTTTCGTCGTTCGTGCCGGCTTTTTGAAAGAGACCGCCTATTTTGCGTCCGGTGAGGGCGAGATCGTTTTCAGCGGTGTAGGCGAACAGAAATTCGCTCCGCACAAGGGTGGTCTGCTGGCCGCTGAACCGGTCAAGGACGGAAAGGGCCTGGTGACTTCAGGTGACGATGGCTGCATCTATGTCTGCGCAGCAGACGGATCGTCTGAACTTGTCGCCGAGCGACCTCGTAAGTGGATTGACCTGATTGCGACCGGACCGTCCGGGGCCGTTGCCTTTGCAAGTGGCCGTACGGCCTGGGTTCGGTTTCAAGATGGCCGCGAAAAGGAATTTGCGCATGAAAGGGCAGTCGGAGGGTTAGCCTTCGCCCCCAAGGGAATGCGGCTTGCCGTGTCCCGATATGATGGCGCGACGCTTTGGTGGGCCGGCACTGACGGAGCGCCGGTGGAAATGACCTGGAAAGGCGCGCATCTGGGCATCAGCTTTTCACCGGAAGGCAAATATCTTGTCACAGCCATGCAGGAAAATGCGCTTCACGGCTGGCGACTGTCGGATAACCAGGACATGCGCATGACCGGTTACCCCGCCAAGGTGAAATCGTTCAGCTGGTCGGTCAAAGGCCGGTATCTGGCAACTTCCGGGGCAAACGCTGCAATCCTCTGGCCCTTCTTCGGTAAAACCGGGCCGATGGGTCAGTCGCCACTGCAGCTCGGTGCGCGCAGCGATGCACTGGTGACAACGGTCAGTTGCCATCCAAAAGAGGATGTCGTTGCTGTTGGCTATCAGGACGGCATGATCATGATGTGCCGTTTTGCAGACAATGCCGAGGTGTTGCTGCGCCGTCCCGGAAAAGGCCCGATTTCTTCGATGGACTGGGACGGGGAAGGCAGCCGCCTGGTTTTCGGAACGGAAGAGGCCGAAGCCGGCATCATCAGTTTGCAGGATTAGATCCGTATTCTGGGAAGTGCCCGTATCCCGGGAAGCGAATGTCTGTGTGAGGTGGTGATGGCAAGAGTTCTGATGTTGATCGTAATGCTGGTCAGCGGAACGGCGACGTCCCAGTTGCCGGAATTTTCGCAGCAATACAGTCAGCGTCTGGGTGGGGCCATCGATGCACTTGAAGAGGTTCTGGCAGACTTCAAACGGGACGCGTCTCAGTTTGGTCTTTCGGTCAGGGAGGCCATCGCGCGGCAAAAGGCTTCAGAGGACCCGTTTGTTCAGGCACGTGGAAACAGCATGGCCGTTGTCGATGCGCGGCTTACGCGGCTGAAGGAGCAACGAGCCGATCTGCAGAGAGCGGGGCCGGTCGAACGATTGGTGATTTTCGCACGAGGGTTCGATCCGAAGCTGGCGAGAGCGACTGCTCAAGATTTCGCACCGGCGGTGCCCGTGACCATTGCCGGTCTGTTAAGTGCCGGTGCAGGTGCCTTGGTTGGCTATCTGATTTTAAATCTGTTGTTCGGAATTGTCCGGTTGGGCCGCAGACGATCGAAGGTCAGTGACTGACAACCCGACCTCTTCAGGCAGAGTGGTGCTGAAAAAAACCAGTTAAAGACAGGGTCGCCTTTGGACGGTTTCCCCACTTTTGACCGGCAAACAACAAATCAGTTATGCAGGTCCGGAAGGTCACACTGCTTCAGAAAGGGAACCGGATGGACGCGATCACGCGCATGCGCTGTTTTATTCAGGTTGTCGATTCAAACGGATTTTCCGCTGCGGCCAGAGAAATGGGTCGCTCCAAAGCACTTGTTTCCAAATATGTCGGAGAACTGGAAGATGAGCTGGGAGTTCGGTTGCTGAACCGGACCACTCGTCAGGTGTCGGTTACCGAAGTTGGCGAGGCTTACTACAAGGAGGCGGCGGAAATCCTGCAGCGGATCGACGACCTGCAGGCTTCGGTCCAGTCCTCTCATCAGGAAGTGCGTGGGCGGTTGCGCGTTTCGGCTCCCAGGTCGATGGAGATGCTGGACAAGGCGATGATGGAGTTTTTGGTCCGATATCCGGATATCAATCTCGATCTCAGGCTGGAGGACCGATTTGTCGATCTGGTGGAAGAAGGTTTCGACGTAGCGGTTCGTGTAACGCAGCTCGAAGATTCCAGCCTGATCGCACGCAAGGTCGCCCCCTTCCGAAC
>NZ_JAILWL010000568.1 GCF_025698965.1 Roseibium sp. | reverse complement strand
GGGCAGATTGCCCTGGCTCAGGCTTATGCCGGTGCACTCGGCACGTATGGCAGAAAGGCCGGCCAGATCCTTCTGACCCTGGGGGACACAGAAGAGCGTCGGCGCTATTTGAACGCACGGGCAACCATCGGCACGCTTTTGAAAATGGGGGCTGTACCGATAATCAACGAAAACGACTCGGTCGCGACCTCCGAAATCCGCTATGGCGACAATGATCGTCTGGCTGCACGAGTTGCGACCATGGCAAGCGCAGATTGTCTGGTTCTGCTGTCGGACATAGACGGGCTCTACACCGCTCCACCTGCCGACGACCCGAAGGCCGTGTTCCTGCCGGAAGTGCCCCGGATCACACCGGAAATCGAGGCAATGGCCGGAAGCGCCGGGTCGGAGCTTTCCCGTGGTGGCATGAAGACCAAGATTGATGCCGGCAAGATTGCGACAGCCGCCGGCACATCCATGGTTATTACCTCCGGCAAGGAATTGAACCCGCTGACGCGTCTGAACGACGGGGCTCGTGGAACATGGTTTCCCGCGCTCGGTTCACCGGCAAGCGCTCGCAAGGCCTGGATTGGCGGTCACCTGGAACCGCGCGGAGAAATCCAGCTCGACGATGGTGCGCTCAAGGCAATGAAATCGGGCAAGAGCCTCTTGCCGGCCGGTGTGACCTCCGTGTCCGGTAAGTTTTCCCGAGGTGACGCCGTCATGCTGTTGAGCCAGGATGGCCGAACAATAGGTCGTGGCCTGATCGCCTATGACGCCGATGAGGCGCAATTGATTGCCGGACGCAACAGCCGGGAGATTGAAGCGATCGTCGGTTATCCAGGGCGGGCGGAAATGATCCATCGCGACGATTTGGTGCTTGAGGATGCCTTTTTGAACGGAACGCGTTAAAACGCAGCAGGAAGTCCGGTTCCCTGAGCCGGTTAAAGTGGAGTTGGTGAGAATGCTGGACATGGTCGAAACGAACACGACTGAAGACTTGATGGCGGAGATCGGGCAACGGGCCCGTGCTGCCGGCCGGGTTCTTGCCACAGCGCCAACAGAGGTGAAAAACAAGGCTTTGAGCGAAATGGCCAAGGCCGTGCGGGCCGCAACACCCGATATTCTGGCCGGCAACAGGATCGATGTTGAGGCCATGACCGCCAATGGTCAGACGGCGGCCTTTCTGGATCGCGGAACCTTGAGCGAGGATCGGATCGAGGCCATCGCCAGAGCGCTGGAAGATATCGTCGCGCTTGATGATCCGGTCGGAGGGGTCATTGCGGCGTGGGAGCGGCCGAACGGATTGAAGATCGAGCGTGTGCGCACACCGCTCGGCGTAATCGGTGTCATTTATGAAAGCCGCCCCAATGTGACTGCCGATGCAGGCGCGCTTTGCCTGAAGGCGGGCAACGCCGTCGTGCTTCGTGGCGGATCCGACACAATTCACTCCAACAAGGCCATCCATGCCGCCCTGCAGAAGGGACTGGCGACGGCGGGACTTCCCGAAGATGCCATTCAGATCGTTCCGGTGACCGACAGAGCGGCCGTTGGCGAAATGCTCAAAGGGCTCAATGGCAACCTGGATGTCATTGTACCGCGAGGCGGCCGCAGCCTGGTTGAGCGTGTGCAGACCGAAGCTCGCGTGCCGGTCTTTGCCCACCTGGAAGGTCTGGTACATATCTTCGTCGACAGGCAAGCCGATCTGCAGAAATCGGTCGACATAGTCGTGAATTCCAAACTGCGCCGGACTGGCATCTGTGGTGCGCTGGAGACCTTGCTGGTGCATGAAGCTGTGGCACACAGCCATATGCCGGTTATCGTCAAGGCCTTGCAGGAACAGGGCTGCGAGATCCGCGGCGATGCCACTGTCCGCGACATTTGCGAAAACATCGTTCCGGCGAGCGAAGACGATTGGTCGACCGAATATCTCGACAAGATCCTGTCGGTGCGGGTTATCCCTGATCTGGAAGCCGCCATGGATCATATTGCGACCTTCGGCTCCAATCACACCGACTGCATCCTGACCGAGGATCAGGCGGTCGCTGATCGGTTTCAGGCGAAAGTTGATTCTGCCATCGTGCTGCACAATGCGTCGACACAGTTTGCCGATGGCGGTGAATTCGGCATGGGGGCAGAAATTGGTATCGCGACAGGCCGGATGCACGCCCGTGGACCCGTCGGTGTCGAGCAGCTCACCAGTTTCAAATACAAGGTTCATGGATCGGGTCAGACGCGTCCATGAGTTCAGCTAGTCCTGGACCTGAGCTCAGACGCGATTGGATGAAATTGCCCCATTCCGAACCGGGAAATCGTATCGGAATATTCGGTGGTTCGTTCAATCCGCCGCATTCCGGGCATCGACTTGTGGCGGCCACGGCCCTGAAGAGACTGGGTCTCGATCAGATCTGGTGGTTTGTCACACCTGGTAATCCGCTTAAAAGCCATTCGGACCTGGCCCCACTGCAAAACAGAATGCGCATGGCGAGCGCGCTGGCGGATCATCCGCGGATGAAGGTCACGGCCTATGAAACGGTTCTGGGAACCCCTTACACAGCCAGAACGATCCTGGCGCTCCGGTCGATGCGTCCGGCCACCCGATTCGTTTGGGTCATGGGTGCTGACAATTTGGCTAGTTTTCACAAGTGGCAGGATTGGCGGGCGATTATCGGTTCTGTTCCTGTTGCGATTGTCGACAGGCCCGGAGCATCTTTGTCTGTGATGTCCTCTCCAATGGCGCAAGCCTATGAAAAATATAGACTTCCTGAGGAGGTTGCAGGCCTTTTGGCGGACATGAATGCGCCTGTCTGGACATTTCTGCACACTCCGCTGGACCGGACATCGTCCACGGAACTGCGGCAAAACAAAAAACTGTGACTGTCAATTTTACCGAGATATTTTGGCTGTCTTGAAAATGCCAAACGGGAAGCGGTATTATAGGGACGGTCGCAAAGTTGGCGGCCGAGGTACGGTCAACCGGTCCTGTGTCCAAAACGGGTGACGTACGAAGTCGGACAATCTAGTTCGTGACGACGTTGGAGCAGGACGGAACAAACGGCGAAAGGCATTACACCTGACCATGACCTTTGAAAGTGGGCGGACAGACATGTCCACCTCTCAGAAGGCTTCCGTAAGCGCAGATCTTGCGGCAGACCTCCTCGATGCGGTTCTCACCAGTCTTGACGATTCCAAAGCTGAGGACCTGGTTACTCTCGACATTGCAGGCAAAAGTTCCCTGGCAGATCACATGGTGATTGTGTCCGGACGTTCCCACCGCCATGTGGGTGCGATCGCGGACCACTTGCTGAAAGATCTGAAAAAGGCAGGGGGCCGGGCTGCGACCGTTGAAGGCCAGAATACCTGTGATTGGGTACTGATAGATGCGGGCGATGTGATAGTTCACATTTTCCGTCCGGAAGTTCGTGGTTTCTACAATCTTGAAAAGATGTGGGCACCGGAAACGGACGACGCGCCGCAATATATCGGCTGAACCGGCTTCGGGGTTCTTGAACCGGAACCTCGTACTGCCGCGAGACAGTGACAGAAACCGGATCGGGACCCGGCGGAGACTTCATGCGCTTTACGCTATCCTGCATCGGCAAGATGAAGGCCGGTGCGGACAAAGAAATTTTCGACCGCTATCTTGATCGGGCGCGAAAGACGGGACGTGGTCTGGGGATTGCCGATGTCACCCTGTCGGAAATGGTTGAAAGCCGCGCTCAAAGGGCAGATGACCGTAAAGCGGAAGAGGCAAAAGCCATTCTACAGGCGGTGTCCGGCGGTACGCGGCTGGTGGTGCTCG
>NZ_JAILWL010000567.1 GCF_025698965.1 Roseibium sp. | reverse complement strand
CGATCATTTCCGACAACCGGAAAGCCCGATTCAACTACGAAATTGAAGACACGCTGGAAGCAGGGATTGAGCTGAAGGGAACGGAAGTGAAATCCTTGCGCAGCGGTAAGGCGAATATTGCCGAATCCTACGCTGCGGAACATGGCGGCGAGATCTGGATTTATAACGTCTATATTCCTGAATATCTTCAGGCGAACCGCTTCAATCATGAACCGCGCCGACCGCGCAAGCTTCTCCTGCACAAGCGGGAGATCGGCAAACTTGCCGGTGCGGTTCAAAAGGACGGCAAGACGATTGTCCCCTTGAAGCTTTATTTCAACGAGCAGGGCCGGGCGAAGCTGGAACTGGCTCTTGCTCGAGGAAAAAAGCTGCACGACAAGCGCGAAACAGAAAAGAAACGCGATTGGCAGCGCGAAAAATCACGTCTGATGAAGAATTTGAGCTAGAACTCTTCCCGGCCAAGTCCTTCAGGAGCATGTCTGGTGGGTGCTTGCGGTCAAAGGCCAATGCTCCCAAGCCTCGCTCTGAACTTCGCGATCCTACCGTTGGACCGTTGTGCCGGACATCAAATGGAGAGAGCGGTTGTGACCGTGAAGGCTACTGGTCACCAAAGGCACTTTCCACCACCTGGGGCCAGCGAATGCAAAGCTGTGTGCAACTTGTTGGCAAGGTGCGCGCAACTTGTGCATGAGTTGTGCATATAGCGACACGCAATTACGTGTGTAACATCTGAGCAGCCTGTGATTTGAAGCTGTAGAACCTTTAGGCAGGAAATGTTCTGTTTCCTAAGTCATCAAAGCAGACAGAACGTGTCGTGCCTTGTCCGGAATTGCTGCGGGACGCCGTGTCTGCCGATCAACATAAACATGCACGAAGCGTCCGTGTGCTGCCGTTTCTTCATTTTCGTCGGCAAACAGTCCAACACGAAAAACCACAGAGCTTGAGCCGAGTTTTTCTATTTTCAGTCCAGCCGAAACAACGGACGGGAACGTGAGCTCGGCAAAATAATGGCAGCCCGTTTCAACAACCAGAAAAACCTCTGAACCATGCCTGGGATCAAGGAGCTTATTGGCCACATACCAGCCGTTTACCGCCGTGTCGAAAAAACTCAGATACTCAACATTGTTCACGTGGCCATAAATATCCACATCCATCCACCGTGTGGGGATTTCCTGAAATACATTGAATTCGGCACGTCGAAACGGTGTTGGTCTGGAAATCCGCTGATTGTCTTCGAAATTCATAAGGCAGCTCTGTAGATTTCAAACGCAGCTGTCTCGTTCAAATCTCGCGGATTATTCACGAGAAGCCGGGTCTGTTTCATGGCGTCGCGAGCGAGTTTGGGCAGATCGGTGTCCCCGATGCCAACGTCCCTCAGCCTTGTTTTTAGACCAAGTTTTTCAGAAAGATCCGCAAGACGCTGCGCGAAAGCTTCCGCACGCAGCCATAGATCGGGCTCCAGCGCAAGATCAGGGAAGACGATTGGTGCCAGATCGGCGTAAGTATCTGCAGCAACGGAATTATTGTATTTCAATACATGCGGCAGTACCAACGCGTTTGACAGTCCGTGCGGGACGTGAAAGGTGCCACCGATCGGGTAGGCAAGGGCATGGACGGCGGCAACCGGCGAATTGGCAAACGCCATGCCGGCAAGCATGGAGCCTAGCAGCATGGCCCCGCGCGCAGATACGTCCGCAGGTGAGAAAACCGCCGTCTCGATATTGCCGCCAAGAAGCCGAAGTGCCTCAACGGCCAGGGTTCTGGAGACAGGATTGTTGTTCGCCGATTTTGACGCATAGGCCTCAATTGCATGGACCATGGCATCGATGCCCGTTGCTGCCGTCACCTGGGGTGGAAGACCAAGTGTCAGTGCTGGATCGAGAATGGCAAGATCCGGCAAAAGGAGAGGGGAGACCACACCGCGCTTTTCTTCATCACCCACGGTAATGATCGAAACGGGGGTGACCTCCGACCCTGTACCGGCCGTTGTGGGAATAAGGACAAGGGGAAGGCGAGGGCCCTTGGCGTTGTTGACGCCCCAGGCATCGTCGAGGTTCTCTGAACTGCAAGCCACCAGCGCGACCAGCTTGGCGACGTCCAGTGACGATCCACCACCAAAGCCGATGATGGATGTCGCCTGGTGGGCAACCGCCTGGGCAATGGCTTTCTCCAAAAGTGAACGTGGCGGGTCCGCGACAACCTCACTGAAGTTACCAAGTGCAAGGCCGGCTTTTTCCAGTGCCTGTTCGCAAGAAGCCTGCAGATCAAGCGACACGATTCCAGGATCGGTCACGAGAAAGGGACGAGCTCCGAGGCAGAAGGAGGCGTGGTCAAGGATATTTGCAGCAGCATTTGTTTCAAAAACAATGCGCTGACTGGTGTTGAAGGTGAATGCCCCGATCATCTGTCCTCCGCTGAGCTTGAGACCGAAAAGATTGCATGGTCTCAGGGGCTTCGTCGAGAGTTGATTTCGCCGCTATGGCACGGGTATCAGGTGTGCATGCGGGCCCCTTTTGTAATTTTATCTGCTGTCTTTTTGTTTGTATGAAAGGCAGGCCGGCAACATTTGCATTTTCCGGAGAAAATTTCGAGAAAACCCCTCTGTTGGCACTGTCATGTCCGGTTGTGAACATTTCCTCGATGTAAAGACTGGTGCGCACACCCCGTTGCAACGTTCTTTGATGGATTCTGCCAAGTGTTTCTGCCTCGGCGCTCAGTATGATTACGGGTTGAGCGCTCATCGGATGATAGAAGTTGGCATCCGCGTCGCGATAGGTTTCTCCGATAATTTCAGGTTTCGCCGCAGCGATACCGGTCGCAAGAAACGCCGTGACATTAAGTTTTTGCCAGACTGCAAGGTCTTCACGGACAACAACGATGAACTTGGTTTCGAACATGGCCAACAACTCCAACACAGAATTAGTGAAACAAAGATCTGCTGGAGCCTAAAGAAAACGGACGGAACCGGTCTTGAATGATTGTGCAGACCCGACCGGCTAAAACCCAGACAAACTCTGGCGAAGACGGCATCGAGAAGGTCTGATGAAATCATTGGAGGGGTTTGCCGATCTGGACCGGTTATTACCGACGAGCCTGCATGGGGCCAGGTGCAGGCAGGGCCCGCTCCGGTGCCCGGAGTTGAGATGTCATAAGTAGATCAAGAAGTTGGCATGAGAGCCGGATATTTTCGGAAGTCACGCTTGTGAGCGGGTTTGTTGATCGGTTTCACGACAGCGTACTTAAGAAAAGAGGAAGTTTGGTTTGACAACGGAGCATTGGCGGTAGTTGCACACCGCCAATGCCGTTTGAGTTTCCGATCAGAGTTTATTCGGACCGAACTTGTTCGAACGTGGGAAACCGGTGGGCGGCAGGCGCCCGGCATTTCCGCGCTCTCCGCGCCAGTCGGCAAGTTCCTCCAGGGATCTTGTAAAGCTGCGACCTGAACTGTCTGTCCAGGTCAGACCTTCCTCACCCTTGAAGACCCGAATGTCGGAAATGTGGCCATCACGGTAACGCTGCAGTCGAACTCCGCGGCCGCGACCCATCTGCGGGATCTGGGTGATCGGGAACACCAGCAATTTCCGGTTTTCGCCGATGATTGCAACATGGTCTCCCATGGCCTCAACACAGATCGTCGCTTCAGCGGGAGCCGTCAGGTTGAGAACCTGTTTGCCCTTGCGGGTGTTGGCAATGACATCGTCTTCGTTGACCACGAAACCTCGGGCTTCCGTGCTTGCAAGAAGCAACGTTCGACCAGGCTTGTAAACAAAGGCATTCACAACATCCTGCGCTTCGTCC
>NZ_JAILWL010000566.1 GCF_025698965.1 Roseibium sp. | reverse complement strand
GTTGATGCTATCAAAGGTGACAATTGATATTGACATTGATGAGAAACTGCCTGGTCTCACCGTCACGGCAACAACAAAGGTCAGTGGTCAAACAGGTGTTGAAATGGAGGCACTTACGGCGTGTTCCCTTGCCTGCCTCACCATTTATGACATGGCCAAAGCCGTTGATCGCGGGATGGTAATCGGAAACGTTCGTCTGGTTGAGAAGGCGGGAGGTAAATCCGGCCACTGGACCCTTGAGAAAGACGGCAGCGAAGGCGGAACCTGATGAGCTTGATGCCGGTTGCCGAAGCGCTTGAGAAGCTTCTTGAGGAAGTCACGCCGCTCGAGAGCCAAATCGTTCCGCTGGAACAGGCCAATGGTCGTTTCCTTGCAGCCCCCGTCGCGTCGACCAGAACTCAACCGCCCTTCGCAGCTTCTGCAATGGATGGATACGCCATTCGACACCAGGATATCGAGGGACAAAATACGAAGCTGACGGTAATAGGCGAAGCGCCAGCGGGTCACAGTTTTTCCGGGCAGGTTGAGGCAGGTGAAGCGGTTCGTATCTTTACTGGGGCTCCAGTACCTGATGGATCAGATACCATTCTCATACAAGAGAATGCAGAACGTAACGGCGACGAAATCACCGTGTTGGAAAACCCGGACTGCGGTGCATTTGTCCGTCCTGCCGGATTGGATTTTTCAAAAAACGAAACCCTGCTCACCCCGCCCCTCAAATTAAGTTACCGCCATCTGGCGCTGGCCGCGGCGATGAACCATGCAGAGCTTGCCGTAGTCCGCAAACCAAAGGTCGCCATACTGGCCACAGGAGACGAACTGGTACGCCCCGGTGCCGAACCTGGTCCTGACCAGATTATCGCCTCCAATCACGCTGGCATTGCAGCGCTCGTTGAAGATTGTGGCGGCGTTCCGATAGATCTGGGCATTTCACCGGACGACCCGATCGAACTGGCAAATCATGTCCGTAGGGCAATAATGGAAAAGGTCGACATCCTCGTTACCCTTGGTGGTGCTTCAGTCGGAGACCATGACCTTGTGCAGGACGTTCTGGGACGCGAAGGAATGGATTTATCCTTCTGGCGGATCGCAATGCGTCCTGGGAAGCCGCTTATGGCCGGACACCTAGGAAAAACCAAGGTACTCGGCCTTCCCGGTAATCCCGTGTCCAGCTTGGTGTGTGGATTGTTGTTCCTGAAACCGCTACTGCAAGCCATGTTGGGAGAAGCTGCAATAAGATCCGGTGTGAAAAACGCCATCTTGGGTGAAGACCTACCTGAAAACGACAGGCGCCAGGACTATGTTCGCGCAACATTGGAAGAAGACGCAAGCGGCGGATTGATTGCGACGCCGTTTTCCAAGCAGGACAGTTCCATGCTCGGTCTGCTTGCACGTTCCGGCGCGTTGATTGTCCGCCCGCCGCACGCCCCGGCTCAGAAAGCCGGGACCCCCGTTCCCGTCCTGATACTTTAGAGAGCTGAAACCCGGTTCAGCGTTCACGCAGCGCGTGAGCAACCTGATCGGTAATAGGTTTGAGCAAATAACTCAAAACCGTCCGCTCGCCTGTTTGCAAAAACGTTTCTACCGGCATTCCCGGAACCAGGGTCTGTGCCCCCAGTTTTTCCAATTCTTCGTCATCGATCACCAAACGGGCGACGTAGTAGCTCGTTCCGGTTCGTTCGTCCTGCGTCAGATCCGCGGAAACAGTCAATAGTTCCGCATTCAGTTCGGGAGTTGTCCTCTGGTCGAAACTTGGAAACCGGACCCTGGCGCTCTGGCCTGGAGCCATCTGGTCGATATCGACCGGTCTGACTTGAGCCTCAACGATAAGCTGGTCTTCCCGTGGCACGATTTGCATTACGGTTTCACCAGGAGCAATGACACCGCCGATTGTGTGAACCGAGAGCTGGTGAATGTAGCCGTTCCGAGGTGCCAGAATATCGACGCGGGTCAACTCGTCTTCGGCAGCAATTTTCTGTTCTTCCAGCTGTGCAATGCGCGAGCGCACTTCCTGCAACTGTTCAAGTACCTCGGCTCTGTAGGATTCTTCAATCTGCAGGATCTGAATACGCCGCTCACTGATCGCTTCCTGAGTGCGGGCGATCTGTGCGATCAGGTCGCCATATTCGCCTTCAAGACGCGCCTTTTCACGGCGGAGCGCGGTTACCCTGCTCTTTGAAACAAGTTGTTTATTCAAAAGGCCATCCAGATCTGACAACTCTTCCTTGATCAATTCAATCTCGGAATCCTTGGCCGTCACCTGGGCTTCGAGCCCTTGTGTCTGTTTGTTGAACTGACGGATCTGTTCCTCAAGCTGATTCTTGCGTCCTTCCTTGGAATTCTGCCGTGCTTCCAGAAGCAGCTGCTGACCGCGCTCAATATCGCTCAGTTCTTTGGCAGCTGTTGTCGGCCACTCAATTGTGCGATGGTCGTCGCGTTCTGCCTCAAGCCGCAATTCCTGAGCGGCCAGTTCAGTCAGTTGTTTGGTAACGACGGCCAAATTGGCACGTGTGACCGTATCATCGAGACTGATCAGCAGTTCTCCGGCCTCCACTGTGTCACCATCCTTGACCCGGATATCGCGCACAATGCCACCTTCTCGGTGTTGCACCTGCTTGATGTTGCTTTCCACAACAACAGTTCCGGACGAAACGACGGCACCGGAAATTTCCGTGAAGGTTGCCCAACCGCCAATACCGGCGACCACGAAGATCGCTACAAACAAGGCGAATAGCAGGTGATTGCGCACTGTCTTGCGCAACATGTCATCTGCATTGCCGGTGATCTTCTTTGTCATGGAGCTAACGCTTTCCCTGTTCAGCCTGTCAACGACCTGGAGCAGCACCAGCGCCAACGCGCTTGAGCGGCTGAACCACTTGTTTGAGCACTTCTTCTTTGGGACCGAATCCGGCCATCTTTCCGTCTTTAAGGCACAGGATTTTGTCCACGGTCGCTATCGCGCTGGGGCGATGGGCAATCACGACGACGATCGAACCTTTGGCGCGCATTTCCTTGATCGCATTTGTCAAGGCTCCTTCGCCTTCAGCGTCGAGATTTGAATTCGGTTCATCAAGAACAACCAAAAACGGATTGCCGTATAGTGCCCTGGCCAGAGCGATACGTTGCCTTTGCCCGGCAGACAAAGATCTGCCGCTTCTGCCGATGACGGTATTATACCCTTCCGGCAGGGCGACGATCAAATCGTGCACATCAGCCAGTTTGGCAGCTTCTATGATCTTTTCAGGCGACGCTTCTTCTTTAAAACGCGCTATGTTTTCAGCAATCGTTCCATCAAAAAGCTGTAGATCCTGAGGCAAATAGCCAATGAATTCACCCCGTTTTTCACTTGGCCATTGACCAAGTTCGGCGCCATCGTAGCGAATGACACCTTTTAGCGCCGGAGTAACCCCAACCAGCGCTCTGGCGAAAGTTGATTTACCTGATCCCGAAGGGCCGATTACACCCAAACCATCCCCTGCCTGAAGATCCAGGGATACATTCTGCACGAAAGGCATGGCCTCCCCAAAGGGACCACAGAAGAGCTGCTGAACGGTGATTTTTCCCTTCGGTATCGGCAGATCCATCTTTTCCGGTTCGGCATCGGCTGCAAAAAGAACCTCCCTCAACCGCTTCAGAGCCTGCCGACTGGCAACAAACCCGCGCCATTGCGCAACGGCCTGCTCGATGGGCGCAAGCGCTCTGGAAGTCATGATCGACGCTGCAATCATGACACCGGGGGTGATTTCCTGTTTGATTGCCAACCATGCCCCGACACCAAGAATGGCTGATTGCAATACAAAAC
>NZ_JAILWL010000565.1 GCF_025698965.1 Roseibium sp. | reverse complement strand
GTCAATGGACGGTTTGACCAGAGCGCGTGTGTTCGACTTAATCCTGTCAAAACTGTCTGAGGAGATGCGTTTGCTGAAAATGTCCATCGGGACATTGACCAACACCGGGCCGGGTTGGCCGCTTTCTGCCAGATGAAACGCTTTTTCAAGAATTTCCGCCATCAGATCGGCGCGATCCACCCGCCAGGCTCTCTTCACGAACGGTCTGTAAATCTCCCATTGGGCGGCATCGGCATGCAGGTTCACTTCCTGATGAGGATGCTTGCCATAATAGTGGGTCGGAATGTCACCGGCGATAACTACCATCGGAACACAGTCGAGCGCCGCATTCGCGACGCCGGTCGCACAGTTCGTCAGGCCCGGAGACAGGTGAGACAGGACCACCGACGCCTTGCCGGTCACGCGTGCATAGGCGTCGGCAGCATGGCTGGCGATCTGTTCGTGACGAACTGTGACGAAATCGATGGGGCTGTCCGCAAGAGCGGCCAAAACCGCAATATTGGTATGTCCGCACAGACCGAACACATGCCTCACATCACGCCTTTCAAGGTAATCGACGATATGTTCGGCGACGGTCTTGTGTTCCTTGACGATGGCGTCCATTACGCGACCTCCTGCCCGAAAAATTCACCGAACAGGTCTTCGTCAGATGGCTTGTCTTCCGGAATCGGCCGGCTGACCCAGGTGTAGTTCATCATGTGTTTCAGGGTCACGTTCTCGTTGGTGATGTTGCCACCCCAGATGCCGCAGCCGAGAGAACTGGTCATGGGCATGCCATTGGTAAAGCTGCCGGCATTGGCCTTTGATTGCGGCTGGCGAACCATCATGCGACTGACGGGGGCAAGTCGCGCAAGGCGGTCGATGTGATCATCGTCATGACTGTAGATGCCACAGGAGTGTCCCTTGCCTCCGACTTCATAAATCTTGCCGACCGTGTCGAGCGCGTCGTCAAAATCTTCGAAATGATACAGCGCCATCAATGTGGTGAGTTTCTCCTTGGAGAATTTGTGCTCGACCCCGATGCAGTCCTGGTTTTCGACCATCAGAAACTTGCGATCCTCGGGAATGGTGAACCCGGCAACCTCGGCTGTCTGCTGTGGTTTGCAAGCAATGGTCGGAAAGGTCCGGTTGCCTTTCTCATCCCACATGGCTTTTTCGAGCAGCGATTTTTCCTCGTCATTGCACAGATAGCCACCTTCTGCTTCAAGCGCCTTCACCATCTTCTCGTAGATTGAATTCTGGATGATGATGTTGCCGTCTGCCGAACAGCCTGACCCGAAATCACTCGTTTTGGACATGCGCGTGTTCCTGGCCGCAATCTCGATATCGGCTGTCTCGTCGATGACGATCGAGGAATTTCCGGCACCAACGCCAAAAGCGGGTTTCCCGCTGGAATAGGCCGCCTTGACCATGGGTTTGCCGCCAGTGGCGAGCGTCAGATCGCAGATTTCCATCAGATGCTGCGTCAGCGGGATCGAGGGATGGGTTACACACTGGAAAAGATCTTCCGGTGCACCGACAACCCGGCAGGCCTGCCTCAGAACGTCAGTCATCTGGGCCGTTGTGATCCGAGTGCGTGGATGCGGTGAGAAAATAACCGCGTTTCGCGCCTTGGCGGCATAGATCCCGGTAACCGGAGGCGTCAGCGCCGGGTTCGTCATCGGGATCAGGGAAGCAATCACACCAGCCGGCTTGGCGTATTTGACCAGGCCGCGCGCTTCGTCAACTTCCACGATACCGGTTGACTTCTGGCGCAGCGCATCGCGCAAGACCCCGTAGATCTTGAAACGCTTGCCAGGACGGCCCTCGCGATCACCAATACCGCTTTCGTCAACACCTTGTTGAGCCAGCCGTGTGAAAGTCTTTTCGTTACCGGCATACCAGCCGATTGCCTGCGCCAGGCGGTCCAGGTTTTCCTGGCTCCAATCTTCGATTTCAGCCATGGCAGCGCGTGCGCGCGCCAACATCTCAGTGGCCAATGCGCGGTCTTCTTCAGTGAGCTCTTTGCCCATAACTTTCCTCTTTGGTCTGAAGGGGAACGAGGTCGATCATGCGGCGTTGTGACCGCGCGGCCCCGAATTTCTGTTTAGCGTGCTGCAGGCAGCGGCGAGCGTGTTCTTCATAGCCAAGCTCGGCGACGCGTGCGGCATTGGGAAGTTCAATGGAATAGTCGACCGGAGGCATGCGCTCGATAATTCCGGCGAAGTCGATCCAGCCTTCTCCAGGGTAAAGCCGTGCATCACGGGCAAGCTGAATCATGCCCTCGCGCGTATCGGCAATTCCTGGCAGGCAATCCGAAATATGCAGAAAATGAAGCAGGTCTGAAGGAACATGGAGAAGTTCGCTGATATCCACACGACTGAGATGCAGATAGAGCGTATCGACGAGAATGCCGCCATTCGTCCGATCCGCCGCCCGGACAATGTCCAGAGCTTCGTCAAGCGTTCGCAATCGGGAGAACGAGGGAAACTCGAGGTCGACCGTCAGACCGAAAGGTTCTGCCAGATCACAGGTTTCGCCATAGACGTCGATCAGGAAATTCCGGTCGTCTCGCGTCTGTGTCCATGCGCTCATGATCATGCGCTTGGCTCCGAGTTCACCGCCGAGCTCAAGCGACCGTTCGAAGCTTTTCGGGTCACAGTCTTCGGTAATCCGTGCCAGCTCGACATCAAGAACTTTCAGGCCCGTGGTCGAAAGCGCCGTTTTGGTTGCCTGAACCTGCGCCTTGCTGACGGGAGACTGAGTGAATTCGCCTGGAACATGCATCGGGATGAAACGCGGGGACACAGCGTCATATCCAGCCCGTGCCGCAACATAAACCAACTCCGGCACCGTGGCGTTGATCAGCGTCAGATGCGCGAGAGAATACAGCGGTTGTTCCGGGTCGGCCTGATATGTCGCGGACATGCGCGGGCTCCGTAAGGCGTTTTAAAATTTATCCTGTGTTTTTAAAAATATCTGATATTTTGTTATTTATCAAATATTTTATGTTCACGAAAAGCAGATTCTCGTGAAGGGGAATAACTTCGATCTTTCAGAAGCTTACAGATCAAACGGTGATGACCGTCGATCGCGGTAGAAATTGGAGGTCAGATTTTTTGCCAGACAGAGTCGGTTTCCGCCGAGTTCGCAGAAGCTTCGACAAAACGAACACCTTTGGCTCCTTCAGCGACAGTGGGGAATTCCAGCCAACCCGGCGGTGGGCTCAGGCGGTCCTTGCGGGCTGCAACGGCCAGCGCATATTCGGTATAAAGATTAGCCCAAGCCTCAATGATCCCTTCCGGAAACCCTCTGGCCGCACGAACAAAACGTTCTGTCCTGGCGCTGACACCATGACCGTGACCCCGGCTGATGATGCGGTCTGGCTCACCAAATCTGTTGAACTTCAGGTGTTCAGAATTTTCCAGGTCCCATTCAAGCCCACCTTCGCTGCCGAAAATGCGCAGACGCAGTCCACCGCGCTTTCCCGGTGCGAGGCGTGTTGCCATCAAGGTTCCGGGAACATTGCCTTCGAACCTTGTGAACATGAACACAGTGTCCTCCAGCGGCTTGGGTGCACCGCAAACATGCATTTCGGCACGCAGGTGCGTGATCTCCAACCCTGAGACGAAACTTGCCAGATGAGCTGCATGCGTTCCGATATCGCCGGTACAACTTGTCCTGCCGGACTTAGCCGGATCCAGTCTCCATTTCACGTGATCGGCTTCAGCCGCAGTTTCGGGTGTCATCCAGTCCTGCAGGAATTCGACATGAATCTGATTGATCTTTCCGATCCCACCGGCAGCCACAATTTCCCGTGCCT
>NZ_JAILWL010000564.1 GCF_025698965.1 Roseibium sp. | reverse complement strand
CGCCCGCGATTACCAGCCGCGCACCAAGAAATAAAATGAGCACTGTCACTATCTTGGAAACGAACTCTATCAACTGCCGTCCCAAAGTTGATAGAGTTATCGTGCGGAAAGAGGCGCGTACATAGGCAGCCAGACGATCTTCCCAGTCGCGGCGCGCCAGCGGCTGGATTGACATGGACTTCATTGTCTCCATCGCCGTGACAGTCTCCACCAGGAAAGACTGAGATGCCGCACCGTGCTGAAATCGTTCCTCAACCCGGCGGCGCAATTCCGGTGTAATCAGCAGTGAGATCGCGGCGTAAACGGGAACCGCCCCCGCAACCACAGCAAACAGCAACGGGCTGTAGATATACATGATCGCAAAAAAGATCACCCCGAAGGCAAGGTCGAGTACAACGGTGAGTGCGGAACTTGTCAAAAATTCGCGCACCGTCTCCAGCTCACGGACGCGTGCTACGGTCTGACCGACGGGGCGGCTCTCGAAATAGCGCAATGGCAGTTCCAGCAGGTGGGCAAACATCTTCGCCCCCAGTTCCACGTCAATTCTACTGGTCGTGTGCGACATGAGATAAGTTCGCAGTCCTCCGAGTACGACATCAAAAACGGAGATTGCCGCTAGCCCCAACGTTAGGACCAACAGTGTCGATAAGCCCTGGTGCACCAACACCTTGTCCACCACCACTTGAAAGAAAAGTGGCATCAGCAGCGCGAAGACCTGGATAAACAGCGATGCGATGACCACTTCCATCAATGCAGTGCGATATTTCAGGATCGACGGGATGAACCACGATACATCGAATTTGATACGGCGTACCTTGATTTCACGGGGGGTCAGCAGTAGCAACTCCCCTGTCCACATTCCGTCAAATTCGGCGAGCGGAATGCGCCGGGTCACGTCGCAGCCCGGTTCGTGGATTGCAGCCTCAGTCGCGGTGACACCGCCGACAATGAAATAAAGACCGTCTTGTGAACGCGCTATCGCCGGCAGGGTCAGCTTGCCGATCTTACGCAACGAAGAGCTTACTACGCGCGCTCGCAGCCCAAGGCCGCGCGCAGTTCGCATCAAGGTGGCAAAGCTGCGCTGTGCCCCCGCCATGCGACGGTTGAGGTCAGCTGCATCCGCGGGGCGTTGATAGTAGTGACAAACGATCAGCAGACAGGCCGCGCCGCTGCATTCGTTGTTTTCGGTAAACTGATCTTGTCGCATAACAAAACAATAATGAACTAATAATCTCACCACGATAATTAAGACTATAGTCTATGTTCTTTGCGTGCATTTTTCTATTCACTTTGCCCGCCACCAGTTTTCATCTTCCGAATCCCCATATAATAATCAGCATCAACCAGAACAATACCTATTGATACTCAGAGACAAGTCGTGCAACTTCTGCCAATAACAAAAACAACTTGCTCAACCCTTGATTTAACCATCAAAGGTTCATTGTTTTATTCTGACCGCTTCGGCATGCTTAAAATGACTGCATATACGGAGCCCCAACTTCGCAAAGCGGCTCCTTTTTCGGTCAATCAAATTGGCGACCGGCCGCGCGCATACGATAGCGCAACTGCTCGCTCAATCCTCTTTGAGAACGGTTTGCGGGAACTGCCGGTTCTAAAAAGGTGCGTTCAGGCCCATTGCCAGCCACTTCTGGTGAAAATTTCGCATAAATACCGGCTCAAATGCTCACTTCAACACCTGTCAGCTCTATTTGTCTCGGCAATCGGAGCGGTAGGTAGCTTGTTATTTTGCCCATCAGTGCTTAGCCGCCGATATCCATAAATGTTGTCAATCGCATCGCGTCAATTCCACGCGGATAGAAATGTTGAAACTGCACGTAAGAGGGAATTCTCACTATGACCCAAGAAATCTTCGCTGAAGCACTGTCAGTCGTAAACGTTCGCAACGGCGTGGTTCGAATGGTCCTTGTCGATCAATCCGCTGACGGTATGACGAAGATGGGTGACAGCGAAGATGCGGCAGAGCCGGAAATAGCGGTGGAGCCCAAAGCCGTTATCACGATGCCGATCGGTGGCTTTCTCTATACAGCATCGATCATCCAGAAGCTTTTGGCGGATGAAAAATTTGGAAAGACGGTTCGCGCAATGGTCGAGGCCGGCCTTGTGAACGCTCAAATTGACGACCAGAGCGAAGACTCTAACGAGGCCACTTAAGGGGCGTTCGAAGTGGAGAAACCCAACCTGAATGCACCGGATCGGCTATCCATCATGGGTGGTGTATTCTACCTTTGCGAACATTCCCTTCTCCACAAGAACTATCGTGTCGGCGAATTGTCCGAGAACGTTCTTCCGGCTCTCCAGCTTGGCCAGTTCCGATACTATGACGCGCCCGGAGGCGAACCCATCGCGTTCGTTTGCTGGGCATTTGCAACTGACGAGACCGTACGCCGTCTCAGCGTTGGAGAACCTCTCGATGGAATTCAGGACTGGACCTCCGGTGATACGCTGGTCTTTGTCGATTTCCTCGCACCGTTCGGATTTCTGGATCAGATACGCGCCGACCTAACAAACAACGTGTTTGCATCCGGAACCGTCGGGATAGGTTTCCGTCCAAGTTATGACGATGCGGGTAACCTAACAAAGGTGCGTCGCACAATTTACCGTTTCAATCGGCGGAACGATACCCAATTTGGAAACACCGGAAACCTGAAGGAGCCTTAAACATGGGCAATATAGCGAAATCCATAGAGTACTTCTTCACCAGGCGATACAATGCAGGCAATGGCGATGATACGATCAAAGCTTATGGATTTGGTGGGACGATCAAGGCGTATGACGGAAACGACAATATTTTCGTCGGCGGTTTCTACACCAAAGTGTATACCGGCGAAGGGGACGACAAGGTCACTGGCGGATCAGCCGTTCTTGACATAGACGATACGACGGGCACTTTGACAGTAGTTGCTGGCGCCGGCCTTGCCAAGATTATCAAAAAAGGTGCCGGCGACATCCGTTATGCGGGTGCCGCAGGAGCGCTGGACCTAGAACATCGCGGCGACGGTAACGTTTACTTAGGCTCCGTTGCAGCCTACGCTAAAATTCGGCACGTGGGCGCCCGTGGCGATGTTCTTTTTATAGGTTCTGGATTTTATAACAACATCTACCGTAGAGGCAAAAGTGGCACTGTGCGTTTTCGTGGGGCCGGAGCGGGTAACAAGGTTCGCGTTCACTCACAACATCGCGCTCATATCGATTTTCGGGGTAGCGGAGCATCCAATTATGTTAGATCTACGGGGGAGACTTCAAATGTTATTTTCCGAGGTAGCGGTTTAGCCAACGAGGTCTATAACGACGCAAAATATGGAAATTTGACATTTTCAGGCCGCGGGGCAGCGAACATTGTCCGCCGGAACGGTCGGCATGGTATCATTCGGTTCAGCGGTGATGGTTTAGCAAACATAGTCAGCGGGCATTTCAGCGAAGATCGAAACTGGAATAGGATTGAATTCATTGGCGGTGGGGGGGGTAATATTGTCACCCTCACTGGCAAACGCGGCAACATCAAATTCGCTGGTGTGGGGTTGGCCAATGTCATCACCCACAGCGCCAAATACGGAAATATCGACTTCGTAGGCGTAGGAGCCGCCAACGTTCTGACGCTCACCGGCAAGCAAGGCGACATCCTATTTGTCGGCGCAGGCGCGGCCAATGTCGTCACACATACAGCTAATTACGGCAACATCGACTTTGTAGGTGCAGGCGCTGCAAACGTTCTCACGCTCACCGGCGAACAAGGCGACATTCTCTTTGTCGGCGCGGGCAAGGCCAATGTCGTCACACACACAGCCCG
>NZ_JAILWL010000563.1 GCF_025698965.1 Roseibium sp. | reverse complement strand
ATGGCCGGTTCCATAGCGATTGGCAAAGATATAGGCATTCACACCCGTCGGACAGCCGGCAGCCACGGTCGCGACAGTTGCCCAGAGCGGGGGCAGCTGAAACAGAAATGTGCCGATCAGGAAAACGATGGACGGCATGACAACCATCTTGAGGATGCTCAGCAGGAAACCCGGCAGAATATTGCCACGCATGCCATAGTGCACGAGGCTCATGCCAAGGGACAGCAGCGCAAGAGGCAGTGCCGTGG
Organism: Roseibium sp.; assembly: GCF_025698965.1. Classification (GTDB taxonomy): domain Bacteria; phylum Pseudomonadota; class Alphaproteobacteria; order Rhizobiales; family Stappiaceae; genus Roseibium. Next base: position 3,565 of record NZ_JAILWL010000563.1, on the reverse strand, counting down.
CTGCAATGCGGTTCAAGACGTCTTGCCCGATTTCGGGTATCTGCAATCCCGTTTGCCGCCAGGCAAAGGCAAAGACAATCATGATGATGAGCGGATTTTTGAAAAGGCTCCGCAGTGTTGCAACGACAAGCTTGCCAAGTGGTGGCAGTTCCTCGCCATTGTCCACGGCGGCGGCCCTTTCCATGGCCACGGACAGGATCAAGGTCATTGTTGCGAAATGAACGGAAATGAGCAGCAACAACGGTACTTGTCCTTCCTGTCCATAAACTGCAGTGACAAGCGGCAATCCGACGAGCACAAGATTGGAATAGGTCGAAGAAATGGCGCCGATCGCTCCTGCTCGAGCATCCCTGCCGAAACCTTTCCGGATCACAATGCCACCTAGAAACCAGGTTGCGGTGCCTCCCAGAAAGTAGCTTGCCCAAAGCGCGAAGGGAAAGCCTGCCGACAGGTCTGCCGTTGTCAATGTGCGAAAAATGAGAACCGGTATCGGAACGATAAAGACAAATTGCCCAAGCGCTTCCCCAACCGACTGGTTCAAGATCCGAAATCTGGCCAGGCTGTAACCGATTGCAATCAGGACAAAGACGGGCGCAACGATCGAGAATGTTTGAGCAAGCATTTAGGCATCCAGCCAGAAGTTGAAATCCGGCAACGTGTTAGGTGTGATTTAAGACTGATTGGCGCACCATATTGCAGTGCAGATGGACAGCCGAAGGTCATCGGGGTAAGCACGGCCAGGGGCAAATTGGCTTTTTAGCGGTCATCTGGCAAGCCCTGTTGGCATTCTTAACCGAGGAGGGAGCCGGGCCTCATGGCGGATCATGATGAAGACAGCGTCAAACTCGCGCTTTTGGCCCATGATCTGAGAACGCCTCTGTCGGCCATGCGCCTGACTGCGGAGCTCATCGGCAATGGTCAACTTGACGTCTCTCAGACGGAGCATCTGTCTGTGCTTATCAGGTCTATCGATGCCCTGACCGAGATGACGGGTGCATTGGTGCATGCAGCAGAGCCGGACCAGCAAACGGAAAAACCGGTAAGCCGGATCGCGGACGTTGTTGCCGAGACTGCGGATCTTTTCCGTGTGCCTGCCGAGGTGAAAGGCCTCTTCTTCGAAGTTTCGATCGACGACACTATACGTGGCTTCAAAAGCGAAGAGGGCGGTGCGATCCGCCGTGTGATGTCGGCTCTTTTGGACAACGCGATCAAATACACCGGAAGCGGTGGGGTCTCGGTGAGCCTGGGGTTGCCCGGGCAACCGGCCAGCGGTTCGTCTGAAGGTTGCCAGGTTTCCTGGGTCAGCCTGGTTGTAACCGACAGTGGCCCGGGTCTGGATGCTGATGAGCGGGAGCGTTTGTTTCGTCCCTTTGTCCGTGGGCGCCACGGGCGAAATTCGGGTCCTGGCAGCGGTCTAGGCCTTTGGGGTACTGCGCAGCTGGTAAAAGAATTGGGAGGACGTCTGACGCTTTCCGCTGCCCCTTCGGGTGGGTGCCGATTTGAAGTGCAGTTTCCAGTAAAATCCGCCCTCGATGCCGGTGAAGGTTTCAACGAGCAGCCGGAAGGCAAGGAGGTAAGCAATGCGGAATTACAGCCTGCATGCGTCCTCATCGTTGATGACAATGACACAAATTGCCGATTGCTGGCCGCGCTGCTGGAGTCGTTCGGGATCAGGTCGGAAATTGCCAATTCCGGCGAACAGGCGATTTCACTGGTACAGAAAGTGGAGTTTGACGCGGTGCTCCTGGATCTGCACATGCCGGGAATGAGCGGTGTTGAAACGGCGATGAAACTTCATGAGATCAAGAAGGTGAAAAGCCTGCCGCTGATCGCCGTTTCCGCGGCGGCGGATGCCATTGGAAAGGATCAGTTGAAGCAGGCGGGCTTTAACGAGGTCCTGACAAAGCCACTGATCCCCCGGTTGCTTTATGAAGCACTGGAAAAGGCCCAGAAAACGTAAGTCGTCAGAAACCGCGGATGTCTGAATTAAGGCTTCTCAGCTTCGGCAGCCGCCTCAAGTGCCTGTTCCAATCGATCGTTTCCCCAAAAAAGCTCTCCGTTTTGGAGGACGAAGCTTGGTGCACCAAAGATACCGCGCTTTTCGGCGTTCTCGATTGTTGTCCTGAGACTGGTCTTGTTTTCAGGTGTTTGTGCAGCTTGGAGAATGTCTTTCACTGGAGCCCCGATGTCCATGAGCAGGTTTGCCAGCATGCCTTCGTCGGAAATGTCCAGGCCCTGGCCGAATTGTGCATTGTAGACCGCACGGGTAAAGGCTCCGATCCAGGTCTCATGCCGGCCCGAATGGGCGATACGCGCGGCGCGCAGGCTGTGCTGTGGAAACGGGACCGGCATGGAAAACGGCAGCCCGTAGAGCGCGCATTGGCGCTCCACATCGCGCCACATAAAGTCGCCTTTTTCCAGGTGAATGTTGAACAGGGATGTTTCCCAACCCTGTTTTCGAAATATCGGACCCAGCAGAAAGGGGCGCCAGGAAATTTCAACACCATAGTCGCGTGAGAGGGTTTCGATCCGCATTGCGGACAGGTAACTGTAGGTCGAGGCGAACTCGTACCAGAATTCGACAACCGGCCGATCTACCGGATGTTTCGGCGCAGAAGAGAAAGCGGAAGACGTCTGCTGCGGTGGCTTTTCCGACACGATTTTTGTTCCGCTTGCCTTTGCCCCGGTTTGGCCGGAACAAGAGGTCAGTAAGAGGGGATTGGATAGCAAATCCGGATAGGCTAAGGAGCTGACATGAACCAAGCCGAACCAATTGAGCATAATCCGAAGTCCATCCCTGGCAAGGCGTGGCACTGGTGCCGTTCGAATCCAATGAAGGCGGTCAGCCTTTATATTTGTGCCGTTTCAGTGTTCTTCCTGGCCTTCCCGAAAGTTGATTTCTGGGCAAGCGGCCTGTTTTTTTCTGCTGTCGACGGCTTTTGGGCTCAAAACGAACCGTTCCTGCGAGATGTCAGACATCTCGGTCCGTTTCTGGTGCGTGTGATCGCGATTGTCTGTGTTGCCGTATTGCTGTTGAAACTTCTCGTCCCGAGCCGGCGGCCACTCCTTCGATTGCGGCAACCGGTTTTTCTTCTCAGCACACTCATTCTCGGGCCCGGCGTTCTGGTCAATCTGGTTTTCAAGAACAACTGGGGTCGGCCGCGACCGAGGTCGGTCGAGGAGTTCGGAGGCGATCTGCCGTTTCAACCGGTCTGGAAGATCACCGACTATTGCGACAGCAACTGCTCGTTTGTGTCCGGTGAAGCTTCGGCGGCAATGTGGCTTGTGTCCATCGCGTTCATTGTCCCGGCGACATGGCGCAAGTGGACCCTTGCCTTTGTTCTGCCCCTCGGCCTGATCCTGTCCGTCAACCGGGTTGCCTTTGGCGGCCATTTCTTTTCCGACACGTTGCTTTCCTGGGGCGTGACCCTGCTGCTTATCCTTGGTGTATACCGGCTGCTTTATCAAAACAGGCCGCCGCTGGTTACCGACCGAAAGCTGGATGAATGGTTCACCGTCAAAGGACGCAAGCTGCAAAGAGCCGGGCAGAGAGCATTTATCCGGG
>NZ_JAILWL010000562.1 GCF_025698965.1 Roseibium sp. | reverse complement strand
TTGAATTTGCCAGCGAGTTTGACCCGCAGCCCTTTCATCTGGACGAGGAAGCGGGACAAGCTTCGCTGCTCGGCGGGCTCGCTGCGTCCGGCTGGCACACATGTGCGTTGGTCATGGGACTGCTGGCAACTGGGTTATTGAACAAGAGCACCAGCAGAGGGTCTCCACGCATAAACGAGTTGAAGTGGACAAAACCGGTCTTTCCAGGCGACACGCTGACGGCAAAAGCCGAAATTCTTGAAACCAAGGACATGCGGACCAAACCTCATCTCGGCATTGTCTTTGTGCGCATAACAGCGGTCAACCAGTCCGGATCCCAGGTGCTCAGATGGGAAAACCCGATCCTTTTCAAGAAGCGGAAAGTCAGCGCTTGATCTCGTATTTTGAAGACGTTGAAATAGGTGAATCGCTCGAGCTCGGGCAACATACGTTCACACGCGAAGAGGTCGAGCGGTTCGCTGAAAAATTCGACCCACAACCCTTTCACCTGAGCGAGGACGGCGCCGCCAAAACGTTTTTCAAGCACCAGTGCGCGTCCGGCTGGCACACAGCCGCGGTCTTCATGAAACTGTTTGTGGCAAAGTTGGAAGAATTGCAGAGGAAGGCAACTGAAGAAGGGCTTCGACCTGCACGCCTCGGTCCGTCCCCCGGTTTCAAGGACCTCAAATGGATCAAACCGGTCTATGTCGGCGACACCCTGCTTTATTCTCGCATTGTGACGGGAAAGACGGAAAGCAGAAGCCGGCCCGAATGGGGCCTGCTCCACTCCGACACACTGGCGCACAATCAGGACGGCACGCTCGTTTTTTCCTTCAAGGCGACGGTCTTTCTGGAAAGAAAACCCCGCTGAAGTCCTCTGAGATTACCGGGCGTTGCCTTTAGGCAGTGCCAATTGATTACAGCGGCCGCGCAAACAGAATCTCGTCGCGGATTTCAATACCGTAGTCACCCCTTAGCGGAATACCCGGTTTTTGCTCTCTTTCCCGGTCGATCACCCCCTGCCCGATCCGCTCGAAACGAAACCCGCGCCGCTGATAGAAGCGGAAGGCGTCCAGGTTGTCGTTCGACGTTCGCACTGTCAGACGCGGCACATTCCGGGCACGGGCTTCGGTGACGACCGCGTCCAGCAACTGACTGCCGACCCCGCCCCAGCGATTGATGGAATCAAGCGTAAGAATTTCCCATTCACCATCCCGCTTGATCAGTGTGACGAGTCCAACCAGGTTTTTACCGTCAAGGGCGACATAACCCGGCAGACGCGATGCATCATACATTTCCCCATCGAGCATGATCTCAGGTGCAGTCCAGCGTTCTGTCAGAAGCTGGTGGACGGCAGTTTGATCTCTGTCTTCGGTGGGGCGAATAATCACAGGCATTCAGAACTCCTACCGGCGGAATAACCGCGTTTCCAGGGGACTTCGCGCTTGCCAGCGCGTGCGTTCCAATTCCGGGTCCATATGTTCTTCTTCAGGAAAACCGACGCATAGATAAGCCACAAGCCGCCAGCTTGCGTCAACCTGCAGCGCGTCGGTGACCTTTTCCGGATCCAATATCGACACCCAGCCGACACCAATACCCTCAGCTCTGGCCGCAAGCCAGAATGTGTGGATCATGCTGACGGTCGAATAGGCGAGTGTCTCGTGCATTGTTGCCCGACCAAGACCGTGGCCCTGCTCGGGATCGTCGTCGCTGAATATGGCCAGATGAACCGGTGCTTCCTTCAGCCCTGCCAGTTTCAGCTGCCGGTACATCTGCGCCTTGTCGTTTTCGTAATGCTTCGCAGCCTGCTCGTTTTCCGCTTCGAATGAGGCTGTCACCTGCGCGCGGCTATCGGGATCTTCGACAATCACGATCCGCCAGGGCTGGCTGTTTCCGACCGATGGGGCAAGATCCGCCAGGTGCAGAAGATGCTCCAGGGAACCCGTAGGCAAGGGATCGGTTCTGAAGCGGCGCACATCTCGCCGCCACTTCAACAATGTTTCGAAATCTTCCTGGAACTGCCTGGAAAACTCCGGTTTTGCGACCTCGCTGTCGGCTCCTCCCGCCATGTCAGCTCAGTGTCCCGGAAATTCCACCAGGGTCCGAACGGGAACGCTCAGAGCCTCCAGCTTTTTCCGTCCTCCCAAATCCGGAAGATCGACAATGAAACAGGCAGCTTCGATATTCGCCCCCATGGAACGCAACAATTTGCAGGCAGCTTCCGCAGTTCCGCCGGTGGCTATCAGATCATCCACCAGGATCACCCGATCACCAGGCTGGATAGCATCCTTGTGCACTTCCATTTCATCTAGGCCGTATTCAAGGGAATAGGCAATCCGCACTGTCTCGTGCGGTAATTTGCCTTTCTTGCGAATCGGAACGAAACCCGCGGAAAGCTGATGTGCGACGGCACCACCCAGAATGAACCCCCTCGCCTCAATACCTGCGATCTGATCAACCTTGGACCCGGCCCAGGGTTGTACCAACGCATCGACCGCGCGGCGAAAAGCACGCGCATTGCCGAGAAGTGTCGTGATATCGCGAAACAGAATTCCCTCGTGCGGATAGTCCTTGATCGTACGGATTGAATTGATCAACTCATCCTGGATTGTCTGGTCGGTCATCGAGTTTTCTCTCTTTGGATGATCATTCCGGCGTAAGTCACGAAGTTTTCTATGCGTTCGCGCATCACCCCCGACCGACGCTTATACCAATTTTGCTACGCCGGTCGAAGTTAATTCGGTGTCGTTCAACCAAGATATGAACCTGTGAATGTGAAGGATCAGGAAGATTTGCCAAGCACCCGGCCAGCAATGGCATCCAGCTTGGCAACAAGCGCCGGATCCCGTTTCTCCGGAGCAGTCATCAGGGCGAATTCCAAAGCAGTATCGGAACCTGCGGGACAGGACTGATGCGAGCGCGGCAGGTTCTGTGCGACGCGCGCCACAAGCCGTTGCGCATTTTCCGCGTTGTCGTGCAAAACCTTGATGATCGCCTGAATGTCGACCTCACCGTGATCGGGATGCCAGCTGTCATAGTCCGTCACCATGGCTATGGTCGCGTAGCAGATTTCCGCCTCGCGTGCGAGCTTCGCCTCCGGCATGTTGGTCATGCCGATCACGTCGCAACTCCAGGACCGGTAAAGATGGCTCTCGGCCAGGGATGAGAATTGCGGACCTTCCATGGCCAGGTAAGTTCCGCCCTTGCTATAGGCCAACCCTTCGGCTTCAGCTGCGGCGACCACCGCATCCACGAGCTTGGGACTGACCGGTGTTGCCATGGAGACATGCGCGACGAACCCGGTGCCAAAGAAACTCTTTTCACGGGCAATGGTACGATCGATAAACTGATCGACCAGAACAAACGTGCCCGGAGCGTGCTCTTCCTTCAAAGAGCCGCAAGCCGAGACCGACAGAAGATCAGTGACGCCACATCGCTTCATTACGTCGATGTTGGCGCGATAGTTGATGGTGGTTGGAGAATAGACATGACCTCGGCCATGGCGCGGCAGGAATACAATCTTGAGTCCGTCTATTTCACCAATACGGACCTGGTCTGACGGTGTCCCCCAAGGGCTTTCAACGGTAACCCATTCTGAGTTTTCCAATCCGGGCAAATCGTAAATGCCGGAACCGCCAATGATGCCCAAAACTGCGTCTGCCATAGTCACTCCACGTGTTCAAAAATTTGAAAATATCGCTCCTGGACACGGACACACAAATCGTGCCTTCAATTTGTCCGGGGCCGATCTGAACGACGCCTAACGGTCTTTTACGACGCGACGTCAAAGCCAGTTTGCGCCCGACAAACGCTTGCATGTCCAGTTTTCCGGATCCTTG
>NZ_JAILWL010000561.1 GCF_025698965.1 Roseibium sp. | reverse complement strand
CAGTGGCCTCCGCCGTTTTCGCCAGGACCGTGCATCGGGTCCGTGTCGATCACGATCACCGTCGGGACTGGCCTGTCGCGGGCTGCCAGTATCTGAGCTTCCAGATCGGCAATATTTTCGGCCCTTACCGCATGCGCTCCCATGGAGGCCGCATGGGCAACGAAATCCAGATCAGGCTGTTCGACGACATTGCAGTCCTTGTAAAGGTTGTTGAACTGCTCACCGCCGGTTCCCATCTGCAGCCGGTTGATGCAGCCATAGCCGCGATTGTCCGTCAGGACCACCGTGAATGGCACTTTGCGCATGACGGCAGTTGCCAGCTCGGAATTGGCCATCATGTATGACCCATCGCCGACAAAGCAGACGACATCCCGATCCGGCTGGGCGAGTTTGACGCCCAGGGCACCGGCAATCTCGTAACCCATGCAGGAATAGCCGTATTCCATGTGATAACCACCTTGTGGTGCCTGCCACAACAGTTTCAGGGCACCAGGCATGGTTCCCGCTGCACACATTGCGATCGTCCTGTCCGTCGCGGTGCGCTGTACCGCTCCGATCACCTCGGCATCGAGCGGCAGGTAACCTTGCGGCGTGTCGGTGCGAGCGCCGCAATGAGCGTCGACCTTGGCCAGCCAGGATAGGCGGGACTGAGGATCAAAGGCGCTCGCCTGATGATCACCGAGAGCTTTCGAGATCTTCTCCAGCGACACTTTTGCGTCGCCGGTCAGGCCGACCGCACCGTGTTTTCCGGCGTCGTAGCCTTGCACGTTGATCGAGACGAGCTTGCGATCAGGTTGTTTGAACAGGGCCCAGGACCCGGTGGTGAAATCCTGGAAACGGGTGCCGACACCGATTACAAGATCGGCGTCTTCCGCCATTTCATTGGCGCATTCGGCGCCGTCGACACCGGCTGCGCCGAAATTCATAGGGTGCGACTGAGGCAGGGCGGATTTTCCCGCTTGCGTCTCGATCACGGGAATGCCGTGACGGGTGGCAAAGTCACCAAGCGTCTCTTCCGCCTGTGAATAAATTACGCCGCCGCCGCAGACGATGACCGGATTTTTCGCGTCCCTGATCAGTGCGGCCACATCGGAAACGTCGCGACCGTCCGGCTCAGGGCGCCGAATGCGCCATATTCGCGGTTCAAAGAAGCTTACGGGATAATCGAAGGCTTCCGCCTGGGTGTCCTGGCAAAAGGAAAGCGTGACAGGGCCGCAATTGGCCGGGTCGGTCATGACCCTGAAAGCGCGAGGGAGCGCTGTCAGCAGGTGTTCGGGCCGGCTTATCCGGTCGAAATACCGGGAAACCGGACGGAAGCAGTCATTGGCAGACACAGTGCCATCGTCGAAATCCTCGATCTGTTGCAACACGGGGTCCGGTGCGCGGTTGGCGAAGACATCACCAGGAATAAGCAGTACCGGCAGCCGATTGACATGGGCAAGGGCGGCTGCGGTGACAAGATTGGTTGCGCCCGGGCCGATGGACGAAGTCACCGCCATTGCGCGCGTGCGTTTGTTGGCCTTCGCGTAGGCGATCGCGGTGTGGGCCATGGTCTGTTCGTTCTGTCCGCGCCAGGTCGGCAACTGATTGCCCGCGTGTTCCAGGGCTTCGCCAAGGCCAGCAACGTTGCCGTGACCGAAAATTGCCCAGACACCATCGATGAACCGTTCGCCATCTTCCGTCAATTGAGCCGAAATGTAGCGGACCATTGCCTGCGCGGCGGTGAGACGGATCGTGCTCATGCAGGAATTCCTTGGTGGTCTTTGGAGTGTGAAAGTGCGCGGACATCATCCCAGATCCGGCACAAACGCTCGAAGCGATTGGTCATGTCCGCGACAGCTTCGTCATTCGACAAGTCGCCCGCAAGCCATTTGCGTGCGGCATCGGCAAAAATCGTCCGGCCGACCGCGAAGCCTTTGACAAGGTCAAATTGCGCGGCCTCGGCAAAACTGGCCGCAAGCTGGTCCTCTGGCGCGTCCAGCCCGAGGATCACGATGCCACGGGTGTTCGGATCGTTGTCCGTTATGGCAGCGCAAGCCTTCGCCCAGGCTTCTTTCGACGTCAGAGGTTCAAGCTTCCACCAGTCAGGGTAGATGCCGATTTCATAGATGCGGCGGATGACACTTGCTGTTGTGTCGTCGTCGATGGGGGCGACTTTTGATGGAATGACTTCCAGGAGCATTTCAAGATTGTTGCGCCGGCAGGCAGCGAACAGACGTTTCAGAACGTCCTCCTGCTCGGCTTTCATCTCCTCGGTATCGTCGGGATGGTAAAAGCACAGAACCTTGACGACATGTTCAACCGGCCATTCGGCCAGTCCGCCGAAATCCGGTCCGATTTCAGGTTCAAGCATCAGCGGACGGGACGCGGGCCATTCTACCGGATGACCGATCCAGAGCCCGGTGCCTGCCGCCCGGTACAGAGCGTCACGACCGATGCGGCTGTCGCATAATATGCCGTATCCGGGTTGGCCATCTGCAACGTTCACGGCGGCATCAAGGCACAGGTTCTTGAAGAAACCGAGATGTTCAGGGCTGACACCGGCTTCGTCGGCCATCTGTTCCAGCTGAATGCGATGATCGAAGGCGAAAACACGCATCGTGGACCAGTTTCCACCATGCGAAGTGTGCCGGTTGGTTGCCCAGTGAATCTGTTCCAGTTCAGCGTCCTTGCGCAGGGCCTTGTCTTCAACACCGCGTTTCAGGAAGAACTGCAATTCATCCCAACTCGGGTAGGCAGGCGTGCAGCCGTGACGAGAGACGGCAAAGGCGCCGCAGGCATTGGCATAAGTCAGGCTTGTGACCCAGTCCTCGCCGGTGATCCAGCCCTTGAGCAGGCCGGACATGAAACCGTCGCCGGCACCCAGAACATTGAAGACTTCGATCGGAAAGCCGGGTCCGGAAATGCCGTCATCCAGGTTTTCGGGAATGTCTCCTTCAAAGGCGGTCGCGCCCATCGGACCACGTTTGCAGACCAGCGTCGCATTGGACACCTTACGGACATTCTGAAGCGCCTGGATGGTGTCGGTTGTGCCGCCGGCAATGTGGAATTCTTCTTCGGTGCCGACAATCAGATCGAACAAATGCAATGTAGACTGCAGTTTTTCCGTCACCTGATCGGACGCTATGAAGCGGTTTTCACCGTCGCCGTGCCCTGATAGTCCCCAGAGATTGGGGCGGTAGTCGATATCGAGTGCGGTCTGGCCACCACTGTCGCGCGCCAGTCTCAAAGCCTTGAGAACCGCAGCTTCTGTCTGCGGGTTGCTCAAATGCGTGCCGGTCGCAACGACCGCTTTGGCACAGGCAATGAAGTCCGGATCGATATCGTCTTCACACAGGGCCATGTCCGCGCAGTTTTCGCGGTAGAAGATCAGCGGAAACTGCTCCTGGTCCCGAATGCCGAGCAAAACCAGGGCAGTCAGCCGTTCCTTGTCGGTAATGACACCGCGTGTGTCGACGCCGTGCCGGTCAAGTTCTTCGCGGACAAAACGGCCCATATGTTCATCACCAACCCGGGTGATCAGTCCGGATTTCAGCCCGAGGCGAGCTGTCCCGGCGGCCATATTGGTCGGTGAGCCGCCAATATATTTGTTGAAAGACGACATGTCCTCCAACCGGCCGCCAACCTGCGCTCCGTAGAGATCGACCGATGATCGGCCGATGGTGATGACATCGAGATTTTTCACGACTTTGTCCGTCCTTTTCAGGGAACTTAGATTGTACCGCCGAGGGATCCTTCGAGCTCGGCGAGTTCCTGTCCGCCAGCCATGAGGTCCTGTAGTTCCTCTGCCTGGATATCGCCTCTTGCAGCTGTTCCGAGT
>NZ_JAILWL010000560.1 GCF_025698965.1 Roseibium sp. | reverse complement strand
GCCAAGGGAGAGGAAGTTCTGGGCCTGCACCTAGCCCTGGAGGTCGGCAATTTGCGCCCTGTGCTGATCGAGAAGGAAGGCCTCGGCAGAACCGAACAGTTCACCCAGGTCGAACTGAGCGGTGGCGAGGCCGGAGAGATTGTCGAAACCAGAATAATAGGCCATACCGGGCGACATCTTCTGGGCGAAGCGCTCTCCAAAGCCGCCTGAGCGGCGAGCAAGATTTCTTAAGGCGGTTTCATGAGCGAAAAAAAGCGTGGGTTTCTGGGTCGGCTCTTTGGCGGCAAGGAAAAGCCGCAGAACGAGGCTGACACAACAGTCGAACCGATTGCCGATGAAACGGGGTCTTCGGAAGACCATTCGAGTGCGCCAGTGGAAAACGGCGAGCCGGAACTTACTGTCGAGATGGAAGTCAAGCCGGTTGCATCGTTGAGCGAACCCTTCCAGCCGGTCCCGCTTGATGTGTCTCCGCGCATCATACCTGATGTCGCTGTTCATGGCGGGACAGTTTCAACGGAAGAATTCGTTTCCACGGACCTTGCTCCTGAGCCAGAAGAGGAAACAGGCGATGCCTTAACGCCTGACGAACCGGAAGTTATTGCTGAAGCGGTAGAAGATCTTGAAACTGTTGAAGAACCTGCTGTTTCAGAAGAACAGGTTGCTCTAGAAGAACCTAAGCTTTCCTGGTTCCAGCGGCTGAAAAAGGGCCTGTCGCGCTCGTCTTCGTCGCTGACCGAGGGCATCACCTCCATCTTCACCAAGCGCAAACTTGATGCGTCCATGCTCGAAGAGCTGGAAGACATCCTGATCCAGGCAGACCTTGGTGTCGATACGGCCATGGCGATTACCGATCGTCTGTCCGATGGCCGGTACAACAAGGAAATTTCGCCTGAAGAAGTCCGGGAGATCCTTTCCGAGGAGGTCGAGAAAGTTCTTGAACCGGTGGCGCAACCGCTCGATCTGGACATAGGCAAAAAACCCCATGTCGTGCTGATGGTCGGGGTGAACGGCACCGGAAAGACAACAACCATCGGCAAGCTGTCGCAAAAGCTGCGGGCGGAAGGCAAGACCGTCATGCTCGCCGCTGGTGATACGTTCCGAGCCGCTGCCGTCGAACAGCTGAAAATCTGGGGCGAGCGCACCGGAGCTGAAGTCATCGCCCGCGACACCGGGGCAGACGCTGCGGGTCTGGCGTTTGATGCCATGAAAGAAGCGCAGGAAAAGGATGTCGATGTACTCCTGATCGATACGGCAGGCCGTTTGCAAAACAGGGCGGAATTGATGGATGAGCTGGAAAAGGTCATCCGTGTGATCAAGAAACACGACCCGGAAGCTCCGCATTCGGTTCTTCTGACCCTGGACGCGACGACCGGCCAGAATGCTCTCAATCAGGTGGAAATCTTCGGTAAGGTGGCCGGTGTTACCGGACTTGTCATGACCAAGCTCGACGGCACCGCGCGCGGTGGCATTCTCGTCGCAATTGCTGCCAAGCACGGCATGCCGGTTCACTTCATCGGTGTCGGAGAAGGTGTTGCCGATCTGGAGCCGTTCTCAGCCAAGGATTTCGCCAGCGCGATTGCAGGTCTGGCGTAGGCTTTTGAGCGTCTGTAGGCGTTATTCCCGCCATTGCGGAGAAGACAATTGCCGTATTGATTGGGTGATCGTGTTCGGAAATTAGTTGCCCGGCTCCCAGCCTTCCGGCGCCATTTCGAAGCCTTCAAACTGAAAGCCCGGAGCCACCGTGCAGCCGACCAGCGTCCAGGCGCCAAGCGACCGGGCCTGCTGCCAGCCGTCCCGAGGGACGATGCCTTGCGGGCGCTCGCCAGTTCCCAAATCGTTGCCAAGGGTCAGGACCTGCTTGCTCCGACCGTCCGGGCTGATGGAAAGCTCCAGCGGAGCACCGGCATACCAGTGCCAGGTCTCGACCGCGTCAACCTTGTGCCAACGCGACAGAAAACCCTTCGGAAGCAGGAAATAGATCAGTGTCGACGCCGCACGACCGTCGGTATCGGTGACTTCGTCACGAAAGGTTTCGACATAAAAGCCACCCTCTGGGTGGGGCTGCATGTTCAATAGGTCGACGACTTGTTCTGCGGTCAGGTCGGACGTAATCGGCATAAAGTTTCCCGGAAGTGCTAAACGCAATCTAAGTATCTGATTTTGGACTGCTCAGGACGATTTTGACTCGGTACAAAATGCGAGATCGTCAATCGTTTCTCTCAAGGCTGCAACAACTTCCTCGTAAAGAACCTGCATATCGAGTTTGTGTCCACCCCCCTGATGCACCGGGATCGGTTCGGCCTGGGTGACGATACGGTGAACGACATCCTTTGCGCGCTGTTCAGCGCTTCGACTGGTAAGTGTTTCGCTCGTGGCGGGTGTCATGGTTTCTGCCCCTTCATGATCACATCTCCGTGCATATGGGGACAATTACCTAGCGTTTTAAGCCTATTGCACCAGAAAAGCCGCTCGAAACGGGTCGCGTTGAACGAACGGCAAACAATTTGGCTTATGCGTTGTCTTTGCGTGTGCGAATCTCGGTGAAGATGTCCACCGCCGACTTGCCTTCCATGCCGAGGGCCGCGGCGACAGAGGTTTCCGCGGCGCGCAGGAACGGGTTTGTCGCCTTTTCCCGGCCCATTGTGGTCGGCAGGGTCGCTTTGCCACTCGCTCTCAGTTTGGCGATCTCCAGAGCCCTAGCCTGCAGGTCAGCGTTTTCCGGCTCAATGGTCAGCGAGAATCTTGCGTTGGCCTCGGAATATTCGTGACCGCAATAAATGGCGGTATCGTCGGGCAACTCGCGCAGCAGTTTGGCGAGAGAGGACCACATCATTTCCTTGTCGCCCTCAAATACCCGGCCGCAGCCAAGAGAGAACAAGGTGTCGCCTGTGTGTGCCATCTTGATCGATGGAATGTACCAGGAAATCTGATCGAGCGTGTGTCCCGGCGTCGAGATTGCCTTCACCTCATAAGGGCCGCATTTGACGTGGTCACCATCTTCGACGGTCCGGTCGAGCTGGGCGATCTTTTGCCGGGAACGGGCCGGGCCAATAACGACGGCCCCAGTTTTCTGCTTGAGTTCTCCCAGCCCCTGAACATGATCCCAATGATGATGGGTGATCAGAATATGGGTCAGTGTCCAGCCGGTTTCCTCAAGCGCCTGTTCATAGGCTCCGGCATGCGGCACATCGAACCCGATGGTGGTTCCGCTTTCCCTGTCATGCACAAGCACGCCGAAATTGTCGTCGAGGCAGGTGAACTGATGAATCTCGGTTGTATCGATCAAGGCCATGAAACGGTTCCCCGCAATGATTGACTTGTTGAAACGCACAGTGGCAAAAGGACGGTCCGGTAGCAAGCCGAGAGTGCTTGCGCTTTCCGCGCGTTCCTTGTTCAATCGCAACAAACAGCATCCGCCAAGCGAGTTTTGATGTATCTTGACGTCGTCCATTTGCGCGCATTTTACGATTTACCGCTCGGGCGGCTGCTGAGAAGCCTTATCGGTGCGCCGATTCGTTCCATGTGGCCGGATCTGAAAGGACAAAGCCTTCTGGGTATTGGCTATGCCGGGCCATTCATGCGGCCCTATCTTGACACCATTGACCGGGCTATTGCCGCGATGCCGGCACCTCAAGGTGCCGTTCCCTGGCCGCGCGAACGCGACAGCGCCTGCGCTCTGGTCGAAGATGCTGTCTTGCCTTTTCCCGATATTTGCTTTGACCGGATCATGCTCGTTCATGCGCTTGATCATTGTTCCGACCCGGACGCAGTGCTGAAAGAGGCCTGGCGCGTTCTGGCTCCGGGGGGGCGACTGATCGCCGTC
>NZ_JAILWL010000056.1 GCF_025698965.1 Roseibium sp. | reverse complement strand
CAACAGGTGCGAGCCAGACTTCAAGGGATTTGTTACTGGCGAGTTCCTGAATAGTCTTGCGTTTTGGGCGGTGGCCCGCCACAGGCTCGTATCGGGCGCGGCAGACAAGAACGTCGCCATTAAAACGACCGTCGGCGGTTTTGGCCTTGCGCCGGGACTTGTAGTTTAGGTGAACATTGTAACGTTCTTTGCCGTCGAAGAGGCTCAGGGTCCGGTTGCAGCTTTCAGGGGCCATACCATTCGGCGCTGGCAAAATCGCAGCCGTCAACGGGTCAAGCACACCTTGCTTGTGTTCATCCGTCACCTTGATCCGTTCGTTCATCCTGTCTTGGGGAGGGGTGACGGTAATCTTGTTGATAGCACCTTTGCGAAGTTCCAACGCCACGGATCCGGTTTCGTTTTCGCTGCTGACATTGAAAGCATAGCTTTCCGGTGACAATGATCCGTCTTTGAGTGCTCCGCGCACTTTCACAGCGCCCTTGCCATCCGAGACCAGGCGGCCAAATGCTGCGGTCTGTCCGTCGCTGTTGATCGAATATGTTTCGCCTTTCAGGTCGAATCTCAGTACCCCGGAACCGATTGGCAGACCGACAGCGTACAATTTGTATTTCAAGTATAGATCAGAAGCAGAAGCCGGGCCCGATAACAGAACCAGCGCGAGAAAAAACAGTCCGGTCAGACGCATAAAATCCACCTGCGGAAATTGAATATCCCGGCCACCTTCCACGAAAAATGTGGCGTGAACCGGGATTTCAGATCGGACGAACAGTTGATTGTTCAGGAGTAATTATAAACAGTCTTTCCAGCGACCACGGTCTGCAACACGCGTCCGGAGAAACGTGCGTCCTCGAACGGCGAGTTCTTGGAACGCGAGCGGATTGCGTTCTTTTCCAGAACCCAGGGTCGGTCCGGATCAAAGACAATCACATCGGCAGGTGCCCCCTTGGTCAGGCGGCCGCTTTCAAGGCCGAGGCGATCTGCCGGTCTGCAGGTCATCGACGCGAGAAGAGTGACGAGGTCGACCTGTTCGGAGTGGAACAGCCGGAGGGCTGCAGCCAGCAGAGTCTCAAGTCCGATCGCTCCGTCTTCTGCTTCAGCCCATGGGTGACGTTTTGTTTCCACGTCCTGAGGATCGTGGTTGGAACAGATGATGTCGATCGTACCGTCGGCGACTGCCGCAATCATTGCCTGGCGGTCGTCTTCGTTGCGAAGTGGCGGCGACATTTTGAAGAAGGTTCTGTAGGCACCGATGTCGTTCTCGTTGTGTGTGAGATGATTGATCGACACACCGGCGGTGATGTCCAGACCTCTTTTCTTGCCGACGCGAATGACGTCCGCACTGTCAGAGGTGGAGATCAGGTTCGCGTGGTATTTTCCCTTCGACATGCCGACAAGGCGAAGGTCGCGTTCCAGCATGATGATCTCAGCTTCTCGCGGCACGCCGGAAAGACCTTTCCAGCTGGCATTGAGACCGGCGTTCATAACGCCGCCCGCAAGGTCCGGATCTTCCGTGTGGTGGATGATGAGCGCGTCAAAATCGCGGGCATAGGCCATCATCCTGCGCATGACCTGGGCGTTCTTCACCGACTTGTGGCCGTTTGTAAATGCAATGGCTCCAGCTTCCTTCAGAAGCCCGATCTCCGCCATTTCCTTGCCTTCGAGCCCCTTTGTCAGGGCAGCGAGAGGCAAGACGTTGACACTTGCCGTGTCGCGTGCGCGGCGTTGGATGAAATCAACGAGTGCCGGGTCGTCGATCACCGGATCCGTGTCGGGCATCGTACAGATTGTCGTGACACCACCTGCGGCAGCCGCCTGCGACGCGCTCGCCAGTGTCTCCCGGTGCTCAGCGCCGGGTTCTCCTACGGAAACGCAAATGTCGATCAGGCCGGGGCAGGCGACAGCCCCCTTACAATCGACGATTTCTGCACCGTAAGGCGCACCTTCATTGGCCGCTTCCGGCCCTGCCGCCATGATGGTGCCGTCGGCGATGATGACCGAACCCGGTGCGTCCAGATCGCGCGATGGATCAATGACTCTGGCGTTGGATAGGACCAGAGGTTTTGGTGTGTCGAGAGCCACGTTCTTTGTCCTCTGATGCTAGTTGTTGGGCAGGTTGGCGGCGAGCGCTTCCAGGACCGCCATGCGCACGGCGACCCCCATTTCCACCTGTTCGCGGATCAGGCTCTGCGCACCATCGGCAATGGAGGCGTCAATCTCGACGCCGCGGTTCATCGGACCTGGATGCATGACCAGGGCGTCTTCCTTGGCAAAGCTGAGCTTTTCCGCGTCCAGACCATAGTATCGGTAGTATTCGCGCACCGAAGGGACAAAGGCACCGCTCATGCGCTCACGCTGAAGTCGCAGCATCATGACGATATCCGCACCTTTCAGGCCTTCGCGCATGTCGTTGAAAACTTCCACACCCATTTTAGCGATGCCGGAGGGCAGTAGTGTCGAAGGCGCGATGACCCGGACGCGGGCGCCAAGCGCGTTCAACAGGATGATGTTGGAGCGGGCAACGCGAGAGTGGGTTATGTCTCCGCAAATTGCCACAGTGAGCCTTGCGATCTTACCCTTGTGCCTTCGGATCGTAAGAGCATCGAGCAGCGCTTGCGTCGGGTGTTCGTGAGGGCCGTCGCCGGCATTCACGACCGAACATCCGACCTTTCGCGCCAGCAGGTGCACGGCCCCGGCCGCATGATGACGGACAACCAGAAGATCCGGATGCATGGCATTCAGGGTCGCCGCCGTGTCGATCAGCGTCTCACCCTTTTTCACCGAAGACTGGGAGACGGCCATGTTCATGACATCCGCCCCAAGCCGTTTTCCGGCCAGCTCAAACGAACTTTGGGTGCGGGTGGAGTTTTCGAAAAAGAGGTTGATCTGGGTCCGTCCCTCAAGCACGTGCTTGCGCTTGTGCACTTGGCGGGAAATCTCAACGGCTTCCTCAGCCCGGTCCAAAAGGCCCAGAATTTCGTGGGGGTGAAGGCCTTCTATGCCCAGCAAATGACGATGGGGAAAAGGACTGTTTCGATGGGTGTCTGTCGCGGTCATCGAGACCAACCCTATATGGGGAATCGTTCAACCGCACAAGCGTGATTTTGGTCCATGCCCGCTGTCCACATGTCAGCTAAATATTTGTACGGTTGGACAAATTTCAAAAATGACCGGCAATCTTACGTGAACAACAGCAATGCCAACGGAATGGTCACGGTAGCAGCCAGAGTTTGCAGCGTAATGATTTCGGCCATCAGCTTGGCATCGCCACCCATTTGACGGGAAAGAAGGTAGGAATTGCTGGCGCACGGAACCGCGCTTGCAATGATGACGACAACCAATGCAGGCCCGGTTACCCCGAATAGCAACGCAAAACCAAATGTCAGAAGAGGCATGAAGACGGGGCGAAGGAATGCGCCCATGGTCAGGGCCGGTCCGGGGCGCCGTAAGGATCCGAGGTCGAGCCCGGCACCGACACAGATAATGCCGATGGGAAGAGCGGCCCGCGCGAAAATCTCCAGTGTGTCTTCGAAAACGAAGGGCAGGGTCAAACCGGTGAGATTGAAAACGACACCGGCGACTATCGAGACAATGAAAGGGTTGGTGTAAAGGTCCTTGAGGATTTTGGTACCGCTTGGAGCTGTTCCGCTGGCATATCGGGACAGGACCAGGATGCTCATGGCGTTGAGAACGGGGATCATGACAACCATGGCGACTGCCAGCATGGCAAGACCGGTATCACCCGCAACATTGTCTGCGATTGCCAACGCGATCATGGCGTTCCAGCGCAAGGTGCCCTGAAAGATCGACGTGAAGCGAACTGCGGGAATTCCCCAGATGCGTTCGATGGCAGGGCGGGCAAGCAGAAGCAGGACTGTCAACGTGACAATCGATGCCAGCAACGTTCCGCCTATATTGAGTGTCGGAAAACTCTCGAAGTCGGCTTGCGAAATTGTCCGAAACAAGACAGCAGGGAACAGTGCGAAATAGGCCAGTTTCTCCACGCCACGCCATTGTTCGCCGGTGATCAAGCCGATTCGGGCAATGAGGTAGCCTGAAGCGATCACGAGTATGACTGGCGCCAGGGTGGCAAACGTTGTCAGCATGGTGTGGCTTTCGCGTTTGAAGAGAACCAAACGTATCCAGCCGGGCAGGGATTTGTGTTGTATGGCTGGAGGAAACGAGGACCGGACGAAGTCTAAGTATTTATTCCCATGAAGCCGAGTCGGTCCAGGAAACCTTGCAAAATGTAGGCTGCGGCCATTTTGTCGACGACACCGGCCCGTTTTTCCCGGCTGGTATCGGCCTCCAACAATGTGCGGGTGACGGCTGCGGTCGAAAGACGTTCATCCCAATAGGTGATCGGCAAATCGGTCTTTTGAGACAGATTGCGGGCAAAGGCACGAGTCGCCTGGGCGCGGGGACCTTCACTGCCATCCATGTTGAGGGGAAGGCCCAGAACCATCCCGCCGACCTCCTGTTTTGAGCAGATGTCGAGAAGCTGCTCTGCGTCCACGGTAAATTTCTTACGTCGGATCGTGTCCATCGGCGTCGCAATTCCGCGACCAAGGTCGGAAAGGGCGAGGCCGATTGTCTTGGTTCCAAGGTCCAGGCCGATCAGGCGACTGTTTACCGGCAATGCGGCGATAAAGTCTTCCAGAGAAAGTGCGGGGTCGTTTGCCATGACTGCGCTTTAGCAGGGCTCGCATGAAGTCGCCAGAAAAACAATTGCCGAACGTTCAGTTTCTGTCATTCGCATGCCCATGTTCAGCAATTTGCAAATCTGCCGAGGGGTCCTCATTCAGGTCCGCTGCAAGAAATTGCTCGGTTTCCGGAACCGCGACATGGAAATCGGTTTCAAGATGCAGTTGCGCCTGAAGGTTTTGCGCGGTGACATCGATCAGATGTCCGCCTTTCGAACGGTCCTTGGAAATGAAGTGCAAATGATACCCTGCGATGGTCAGTGTTTTGGCATAGGCAGGGGCCCAGAAACCGACCAGAGTACCCTCGATATTCTCGAACGCGAATTCACTCTGGTGGCTGGTCGCGGCAACGAGATCTTCACCGGGAGCGGCTTTGCAGGCAGCCCGCAATTCAATTCGGTCGAATATCCCGTCGATGCGGATACCGACAAAGGTGTTGTCGGACGGTCTGAGCGCGTCAAGACATGCTTCCAGCTGAAGCTGGGTTTCGATTGCCGATAGAGCTGAATGATGCTCCGGTGAGAACCGGGTCACGGTCGCAAACGGTGTCAGCGCGGTTTCCGGAGCGATGGAGACGATACCTCCGTCGCGGGCCTGATAGGCCTGTCCTTCAAAAAGGATCATTTCGCCGTCCAGATCTTCAAATGTTCCCAGACCGAAGTCGCCATGGTCTTTCAGGTCTGCCACCGTGGTGCAGCCTTTGAACAACCCCTTTGTCACGGCGGTACTGGTGGACACTTGAAATATCGTATGATGCTCAAGATCATACGCCGCACCGAGCTTTTCCTGTACAATGTGAGACAGACTGTTTCCGGTTCGTTTCGCTTCCGCTTGCAATTCATTCCAGAGGTTTTGAGAAACTCGACAATTGAGGCGTCGGGACATGCTGCGCTCCGTAATGTGGCCTGCAGGTTTTGTGGTCTCGGCGTGACACTATAGTGTGATTAGCATGGAATACGGGTTGGTATTCAGCAGAGAAAAATGCAATTTTTCCAATGTGGTTTTCCGTGCTGGCCCACATTCAGCCAAGCTTTTGGTTTCCAAAACTGCACAGCCAGAAATCCTGACCTGGAGGAACGTATCTTGAAACTCACCTGGTACGGCCACTCGGCCTTTAAGATTGAAGCGGAAGACGCCGCGATCCTGATTGATCCATTCCTGACCGGAAATCCGGCTTTTCCGGAGTATCTGAGCACGGAGCAAGTTGCAGACGGTGTCACTCACGTGATCTTGACGCACGGTCACGACGACCACATCGGAGATGCAATTGAAATTCTGAAGAACACCGGAGCAATGCTGACCTCTAATTTCGAGATTTGCATGTGGGCGACACGACAAGGTGTTGAAAATATCAATCCCATGAACACCGGTGGCATGGTGAATGTCGGTGCTTTTAAGGTGGCGCTCACAAAGGCGGAACATTCGTCGTCGAAACAGGGGGACGGAGAAGCAATTTACCTTGGCAATCCCCATGGCGTGATCATCGAAGTGCCAGGACAAAAGGTGCTGTATCACATGGGCGATACCGACATCTTTTCCGACATGGCACTGATCAACGAGATCTACCGCCCCAGTATCGGACTGGTTCCGATCGGAGACCGCTTTACAATGAGTGGCAAAGTCGCCGCGATGGCCTGCAATCGCTTCTTTCAATTCGATACCATCGTGCCCTGCCATTACGGCTCTTTCCCGATAATCGATGAGACGGCCGAAACCTTCGTCGGCGCAATGGGAGGTAACGCCGGCAAGGTAGCCTCAATGACACCGGGAAGCAGCATCGACATCTGATCGACAAGTTCAGAAACGTGAACTCCCAATTGAACAACCAACGAAGTGATGACGATGTCCCTGAAAAAAATAATTGTCTTGTTGTGTGTGATCGCGAGTGCGGGTGCTGCTCCCGGTTTTGCTGCTGATAAGTCCATCACACCGGACGGCAAGCCGGCTCCTTCTCAACCAGCAGCAAAGCCCGGATCACAGGCCGCACAGAAAGCGGAGGCAGCGCATTCGACCTATGAAAAGGTCAGGGAAGTCTTGTCAGGAGACCTCACGGTTGCCGGCGAAAAGGTTACATTTCCGCAAAACAACCCTTCGGTAAAAGCACTCGTCATCACCATGGATCCAGGAGAGGTTACCGGCTGGCATAAACACAATGCTCCGTTGTTTGGCTACATTCTTGAGGGTGAAATCACCGTTACCTATGACGGCATCGGCAAGAAACTCTATCGCCAAGGTGACGGGATGCTTGAAGCAATGGATGTCACGCACCGTGGTGAAAACACAGGAGAGGGGCCTGCCAAAATTCTGGCCGTTTTCCTGTTGGGGGACGACGCAGAAGCGGTGGTTGAAGAGGATGCCCCGGGCGCGACAGAACCCAAGGTTCAATAGCTTCCCGTCTCAGATCTCGACATTACACCGGCGTATACCGTTTGGACACGGCGGTTGCGCTGGTGCGGTAATCGGTAAAACCGAGGCTCTCATAATAGGCTTGTCCACCAGCATTTTCCTTGCGGATTGTCGCATCGATGTGCCGGGCACCTGCGTCCCTGGCGGCTTGGGCGGTTTTTGCAAACAGCGCCCGACCGACCCCTCTGCTATGTGTTGTGGGGTCCACATAGGTTGCAATGATTGACCAGTCTTCCGGCAGTTTTGCCTCACCAGGCCAGTCGGGATCCGACCAGACGAGTGACTGAAACCCGACAAGCTGCGTGCCATCAATTGCGACGAAACAGCTGATTCCAAGATCCGGCGTGAATTCATTGAGGATGCGTTGCTCGTCAAAAGTTCCACGATAGCCGGTGGTGCCTCCGATTTCGATGATCCTGTTGAGGATATCCGCCATCTTGCGGGCGTCACCTTTTTCAGCACTGCGGATGATCAACGACATTGCAACCTCATCGGAATTTGCTCGACCGGGAAAGATCTCTGAAGAACGTTCAGCTCGGAAAGATGAGAAATATTTAATCCAATCTGAGAGAAAGATGAACAAGATTTCACGAAGATAGCCGAATGTTTGAGGTATTTAGTTCCCAAGGGTGTAGAGGAGAGAAAAGATGTCTCCGATGACGCCGCTTCTTGTCAATTGGAGGAACTTAGATGCTGGTTGCGACCACAGACAGCTTGATTGAGCGAGGCCTGAAGGCAGCCGAATACCGAATTTTCGAGCAAAACAAAATCTGGGCACGGTACGCGAGCGAAAAGCCGGACGTAGCGATTAGTCTGATGCGTGCGATCCGCCAGCTTCATTCCAGAATGCCGGTTGACCGAAAGCTGACTGCACTTGCAATCGGGGCAGGGGATGAACCGCAATTCCGGATCCTTCAGGCTGCATTTCAACGCGGACTATGGCTTTACGATATCGATGGTGCCGCACTGGCAAAGATCAAGGAACGCCTGGACAGGCAGTCCATTGATACCGTCAGTCTTGTTCAAGGCGATTTCTGCAGGGATTTTGAAAACGAAGCCGTGGCGGAGCAGACACTGGAGCTGATCCTTGGCGGACGGAAACTCGATCTCGTAACGCTGCATCATTGTCTTTATTATTGCGCCGCGCAGGAATGGCCGGGGCTAATCAAGGCGATCTACGAAAGCGTTCTGGCGCCGCAAGGTGCAATGCATCTGGTGATGATGTCGGCGCGCGAAAGGCGCCCAGGGACAACAACATGGCTCTACAATCATTTCGCCGGAATGTTTTTTGGCTCCAACTCGGATCAGGACCTGCTTCAACTTCGCACGACGCTGTTGGATGATCCTGCGATGAAGGGCTGCAAGATCGACGCGGAAACGCGCGAGGTCGAATTCTGGGTCGATGATTTCGAAGCCTTTATGTCGGTGATCTGGATGATCCTGCTTTATCCGCACGGGCAAGACTATTCCCTGGAACAACGTATCGAAATTACTGAATTCGTGATCGAACATTACTGGCGCCCGGGCCGCCCGCTCATCCAGACACAGGATTATGTCACTGTTCACAAACCGGCCTTCGCCACAATTCGCGATCCGTTTCGCGGCTATTACTGACGCCAGGATGCTTTGTACCCGCTGAAGCGTCTCAACGTGCCGCGACAGTTGCAGAACATACCGAGGCGAAAGCCTCGGGTGTCGGGCCAAGGTAGAATAGGTTGTCCAGCCCAAACGCAAATATCGCAATGCCGATAAGGCTGTGTTCCAGCCAGACGGCTGCCAGCGACCGATACTTTCTGTAAGTTCTGAAGAACGAGAGACCGGCTGCCATACTCAAGACCACGGACAGAAGCGACCCGAACAGGATATGCACCCAACCGAAGAGTAGTGCTGAAATAAAAAGCGCAGGCAGGAACGGAACGTTGAAACTGTCCAGGCGCCACGCAGCATATCCGCGAAAGACAATTTCCTGGGGCAGGACCGAGACCAGTCCATAGAAAGCCACGATCAGGACCATCAACATGGGGTCCGCCCGAGGAATGCAGAACAGACGTTCAGGACTGACCACGAGCACGATGGCGATGATTGCAATTGCCCCCAAAAAGCAGCGCAAAACAACACCGGGCAAAGCCTTGCGGCAACCGGTCCAATTGAACTGCAGATAGGCTCCAATGACACCATTGTGCTTCAAGCGCCACAGACAATAGCCCGCCAGTAGAAACACCGTTGAGAACCGAAGAAGTTGAAATGGTAGGCTCATCAGCAGAACTGGTCCGGCCACAATGACGGCCAGCTCCGCTTTCAAAAGCAGATTGCCTGAGCCAAATCTCGCAATCTGCTTCCGAAGCCAGCGCATCTCTTGGCCCTATGCCGATGTCATGCCTCAGAGGCGATTCAGCAGCTCCGGCGTAGGCCAGGCATCCGCCGGCATTCCGAGTTTTTGCTGAACGTCCTGAACCGCAGCTCGGGTTCCGGCGCCGAGAATTCCGTCGATTTTGCCGACATTGTAACCCATGTCTGAAAGCCTGGTCTGCAATTGCTTCATCTGTGCATCATTCAGACCGGGGTCCGGATTTCCGGCATTGTAGCGAGGTGCACCGGCCAGCCGCGTCGCGAAATAGGCTGCTGAAGTTGTGTAAATGAAAGACTGGTTCCATTCCAGATAGATATTGTAATTCGGATAAGCGAGGAAAGCCGGGCCTTTCCGGCCCTGGGGCAACAGCAGTGAAGCGGGGAGGTTGGATGAAATGTCACCCCAGCGAGGCTGTACACCGAGTGCCGCCCATTGTGCGCCCGTCTTGGTTTTGCCAAGGCCGGTTTCCGCCCAGTTCAGGTTCTGTGGAACGGTAACCTCCTGAAGCCAGGGTTCACCCGGGCGCCAGCCTAAATGATCGATAAAGGCACCTGCGGTCAGGATCGCGTCCGGAGCTGACTGTTTCAGTCGCACATGCCCGTTGCCATCTCCGTCACGTCCGAATTTGATGATGTCCTCAGGGAGCATCTGCACCATACCGATTTCACCGGCCCAGGCGCCTGTCGTGCGCTGAGGATCAAGATCGCCGTTTTGAACCATTTCGATGGCAGCGATCAGTTGTGGTCGGAACAGTTCCGGACGGCGACAATCATGCGCGAGGGTAGCCAGTGCATTGACCGTGTTGAAGTCGCCCTGAACCGCGCCGAAATCCGTTTCAAGCGCCCAGAAAGCAGTAATGACTGGAGCAGGAACTCCATGCTCTCGCTCGGTCCGTCGGAACACGTCGCCATGTTTCTTCATGTTCGCAGCACCGTTTTTCATACGGTAGCTGGAAATTACGCGTTTGGAGAAATCCAGGAAGGTCATCTTGAAAACGCCTTGAGCCCGGTCCCGAGACAAGACCTTCCGGTCGATCTGCGCCCCGGCAAGGGTTCTGTCGGCAGCGTTGGCGGACAAACCCTTGGCAACGGCTTCCTGTTTGACACCGGCCAGAAACTGCCGGAAATCACCTCCGCATTGCTGAGCTGCAGCCGGGGACGAAGAAAGTTGGAAACCGGCCAGCAATGCGACGGCGAAGCTGGAAGCAAGAAGAGCACGGCGGGTCATGAAAAGTCCTGTCGTTTATGTGAGTCTCGGCATGGGAACACGCCCATCTAAATTGGCCATAGTTGAATGTGCTTCGCCCGTCAGGTCAACTGTTGGAATGATCTTGTGACGTCATTCGCCAAAAGGAACAGGATCGGACGCATGACCGAAACCGGCGTTACTGGCAGGTGCCAAGACCTGAGCCAGCTACAATACTGCCGTCAGGGCT
Organism: Roseibium sp.; assembly: GCF_025698965.1. Classification (GTDB taxonomy): domain Bacteria; phylum Pseudomonadota; class Alphaproteobacteria; order Rhizobiales; family Stappiaceae; genus Roseibium. Next base: position 8,829 of record NZ_JAILWL010000056.1, on the reverse strand, counting down.
CCGTTTCATGGGAGCGTTTACAGTTGCTGTCGACCGGCAATCGGGTTGCGGCGAAGCATAGATGTTTCCAGGATAATATGGTGTTCCGTAGGAGGGGGCTGCATTTACGCTTGACGTTTGCTGCAGACACATCTGATACGCGGTGTCATAAAGCGCCTGCCAACCTCCGGGAAGCGAGCCCAGATTGTCGAGGACACCGAGTGCGCCTCCGGCGCGCGCGCCTCTGATTGCCCCGATCGGACCTCGCCATTCTCCTCCGACAACCGCGCCGGCCATGCCTCCGGAGACCGCATCTCCGACCATGTCGCCGCTACCCATGCGCGCGTTGGCATAGTCCGTGGCATATACGACGCAATCGGTTCCATCGGCCAGGGCTGGCTGCATGACTAACTGGGATGCAATGAAAAGTGTCGATGCCAGACTGCCTGTTTTCCGAAGATCCATGATCCATCTCCCGCCTGCGGTTGCAGGGAAATCAGAGCGACAAGCCGATTTGACAGTTTGCTCAAATCGGCTCTTTTATGTCGCTGCCTTTAGAGACCATGGTAATTCGTCGGAATTAACAAGCAGCTACCGCTTTTGGTCGAAATCACTCCGGTTGCGTCGACCGCACCAGATATTTCTCACCGACAAAGCCGGTCTTGCCATCATATGAGACACCACACCACCACTTACCGCATTCGTTGAACTGAACTTGCGTGTTCTGCGGAATGACAGCGATGATTTTCGCATTTTTCTCTTCCGATTGCCTCATATTCACAGAAGCCGAGGTTGTCGCCGCATTCGGATAAGACGGATCGGACGGCAACGCTGCTGCGGTTTCCACTGGCTTGGCAGGTTCTGAAGAGGTTGCCTCGGCCAGCGGGGCCTGAAGTCCGGGACCTGGCTCCGGAGTGTTGACCACAGGGGTCTGAGAACCCGATTGCGGTTCCGTTGCACCGGCTGATGTCGGTATCAGGTTATCTGGAATCGGAACGGACTCTGCTGTACTCGCAATCACAGGCAGGTTGTCTGGCGTGCTGGCCGTCAAAGGTGCTTCAGCGGTGCTTGCACCTTGTTCAAGACGAAGTTGCGCCTGATCCGCAAGTGTTTCAACAGGTTGATCGGAGGAAGTAAGTGCTTCCTGGCTGCTTGTTGCCGGAGCTCCAGAGTTGCCGGTGGCAAACGCGTCCCGGATCCTGTCCTTGGCTTTTGCGATCTGCTGCGGTGTTGCCGCCACGGTCTCTCCGGCCACCTGTTGCATTTCTGGTGCAACAATTGTGGATGTCGATGCAATGTCGTCAGAATTTTCGGATGCTGCCGTAGCCACAATGTTGTCTGTTGCCGGCTCCGTCGCAATTGCCTCGGTCTCCACGGCCCGGGAAACTGCTGCTTCTTGCCCGGAAGGACCTGACAAAGTGAAAATTGCAGCTGTACCGCCTGCCGCCAGTGCGACCAGAGCGCAGCAAACGAGCACGATGGAACTCGGGCCTTTCAGGAACGATCCGGTTTTCCGAGAAGGTTGGGCAACCTCCGGCACGGGTTCAGGCTGAAGTCCGGCATATGTGTCGGTTTCGCGTGGGCGACGCAAAACACCGGGAATTTCAAAGGATGTATCTTCCTGTCCCCAAACCATTTTGGGTTCGCGGCTTGCCGCTGCCTTCACCTCATCGGCCGAGGCGTGCATCTGCAGAATTTTTGCCGCGATTTCGCTCGGGTCAAACGGTTGGATTTCTTCGCCGGTGTCCGAACTTCCTTCCGAGTTACTGACGAGTTTCAGATCGGTCTTATTGTTCTTATTTGTTGCATCGTCCGTTCTGTGGCCTTGTTCTTCGTCGCAAGAAGCGGCTGGCACGTTTACATAATACATTTGGCCCTCCTGGTTTGCGGGATTAGGCGCGCGCAGAGCGGCTGCCATTTTGGTTACCGGCGCATTAATCTTTGTTAATAAGTCGGCAGGCGGGCCGGATTGCGGCGGCTCTAAGGAATTTTGTGTCAATTATGACAGTGGTGTGATTCTCTGCGGCGCTGATCAGCGCCATGTTTGCAAATACCTAACCAGTCTTTGTCATTCTCTGGTCGGGCAGGCAGGTTCATGCGGTGGGAGCAATTCCTGGTCCTGCAGCGAATTAAGGCATACGGGCACACATCATGAAACGTTGCATCTCGCATATTCTTTCAAGAACAACAGGTGGGATCGCAGCCCTTGTTCTGTCCTGTCAAATCGGCGTTGCGCAGGAAGTGAAAGAGCTGAAAGTCGGCTTGATGGCAACCTTGTCCGGACCGGCTGCGGTGTTTGGCAAGCAAATGCGCGATGGTTTCATGTTGGCCGTCAATCAGTCCAATGGTGCGCTTGGTGGATTGGCAACCAACGTGATTGTTGTCGACGATAAGCTCGACCCGGAACGGGCAGTTGAGCAGGTCACCAAGCTGATCGAACAAAACGGTATCGATATTCTGGTCGGCGTAAATTTCTCCAAAGTGATGCTTGCCGTGCACGATCCGGTCGTGCGCTCAAAGACACCATTCATCGGAACCCATTCGGGCCCGGCCCCAATTGCCGGGCGCAATTGCAACCGCTTCTTCTTTTCAACCGCATCGCAAGACGATCAAGTCCATGAAACCATGGGACGATACGCCAGTCTTAAGGGCTATCAGAGGATCGTAACCATTGCGCCGGACTATGAAGCAGCGCGCGATGCCGTCGCGGCTTTTCGCCGCCACTTCAAGGGGCAAATCGCCCGCGAGCTGTTTCCCAAACTTGGAGACACCGAGTTTGAGGACGAGTTTTCTCAAATCGCGGAAATCGAACCCGACGCCATATATGCCTTCATGCCGGGCGGCATGGGGATCGAACTGGTCAAACAGTTTCACACTTCCGGTTTGAAAGGTATCGTGCCTTTCCTGTCTGCCCGGACAATCAACGCCGTGACGCTGCCTTACACCGCTGAAATGGCCGAAGGTCTGTTTTCAGCGTCGCATTGGGCACCCAATCTCGATAATCCGGCAAACAAGCGTTTTGTGCGCGAATTTGGCAGAGCCTATGAATACCCGCCGTCGATCTACGCGGCTCAAGGGTATGACGCGGCCAGACTGATCCACTTCGCAATAGAACTGACCGGCGGGGCGAAGGACCGGGAAGCACTGCTTTCGGCAATCAGCGCAGCACCATTCGAGAGTGTGCGCGGTGACTTCCGTTTTAATTCCAACCAGTTCCCCATTCAGGATTTCTATCTGGTGGAAGGCGTCCGGCGTACGAGCAAGCTTTATGAAATGGAAGCTGTGGCTCGTGTCTTCGACGATGTTGGTGATGCCTTTTCAGGGTCCTGTCGCATGTGACGCCATTCTGGACTGTGTAGTCCATATCATTGGGCATGACAGAGACAAGCACTCATACTTCAACTCCGGACAAGAGGAGTGCCGGACCCGGGCGACCGCGCAACTTCGACGAAGCCGCGGTTCTCGAGATTGCAATCAGAGTATTCTGGCAAAACGGGTATGAAGCGACGTCTCTGGATGATCTGACCAAGGCAATGGGTCTGAGCAGGTCGAGTTTTTACAGTGCATTCGGGTGCAAGCAAACCCTGTTCCTGCGGGCGCTCGAGCACTATTCGCGAAACGGTATTCGCAATTTGAAGAATGTTGCCGACACTGCTGACGGCAACGCAGTGGAGGCCATGATGCAAGCCCTATCGGATCCTCAAGGAGGAACGCAAGGCTGCATGCTGGTGAACTGCATTACAGAACTCGCTCCACATGATGAGAAAGTTGCCCAAATTGGCCGACGCCATCTGGAGAGCATCGAGGAGATTTTTGCAAATGCACTGGATCCTCAACACCCCGAAGCGGTCCGGGACAAGGCAAGTGCCTTTTCGTCTCTGGCCATCGGAACCTTGGCGCTTCGAAAAGCCGGAATTCCTGCCGACCGTATCGCCGAAACTCTGAAACAAGCCAAAATCATTCTCTCCACCTGAGAGGAACCAAACGGATTGCACAACACAAGTCGGTCAATGACTTCGTGCGCTTAATTTTGGACTGAATAGTCCAATAATACAGGTGAATACAACCGCGAGAGACCAAGAGGAATACTGACAATGTCTGACGCGAAACTGTTTACCCCGGCAAACGCCGGATCCATCAATCTGAAGAACCGGGTGGTCATGGCTCCGCTGACCCGTAACCGGGCTCGACCGGAAGACGATGCGCCATTTGAGCTGCATGCCGAATATTACGGCCAGCGGGCCGATGCCGGTTTGATAATCACCGAAGCGTCTCAGATTTCACCGCAAGGGAAGGGGTACGCCTGGACACCCGGCATCTATTCCGATGCTCAGGTTGAGGGTTGGAGAAAAGTGACCGACGCCGTGCACGAAAAAGGCGGCAAGATTGTCATTCAGCTTTGGCATGTGGGCCGGATTTCGCATCCGGTTCTTCAGCCGGGCGAGACTGATCCAGTTGCTCCTTCGGCAATCGCAGCCCAGTCGAAATCCTTTGATGGTACTCAGTTCGTTGACACTCCAACACCGCGGGCGCTGGATGCAGCCGAAATTCCAGGGATCGTCGAAGACTATCGCAAGGCCGCCGAGAATGCTCGAAAGGCCGGTTTTGACGGCATCGAAGTGCACGCGGCAAACGGATATCTGATCGACCAGTTTCTGCGCGATGGTTCCAACAAGCGCACCGACCACTATGGCGGTTCGATTGAAAATCGATCCCGCTTTCTGAAAGAGGTGATGGACGCTGTCGTTTCTGTTTGGGGAGGTGACCGCGTTGGAATTCGCCTCAGCCCGTATTCGAATGCCAACGACATTGCCGACAGCAATCCTCAGGAGACCTTTTCCCACGTGATCAGCCTGCTGAACACGTACGGACTTGCCTATCTCCATCTCGTTGAAGGACAGACCGGAGGTCCTCGCGACATTCCTGAAGGTGGTGACCTCGCAGCGCTTTACGCGCTCTTTGACGGCACGACGATGGGCAACAATGGCTACGACAGGGCTTCAGCGATTGACGCGGTTCATAACGATGCCATTGATCTGGTCGCCTTTGGTCGGCCGTTCATTTCCAACCCGGATCTGGTCGAGCGTTTGGTTCGGGAAGCTCCGCTGAACGAGCTCGACCCCGACACGCTCTATGGCGGTGGTGCCAAGGGATACACCGACTATCCGACCCTGTCCGCCAATTCGGTTGCTGCCGAATAAGACTTCACAGATTCAGGCTGCCCGACATCCACCCCCTTCTGGGGCAGTCTGATTGTTGGCCGGTGCCAGGTGAAAGCCTGCACCGGCTTTCTTTTTGGTTTCCCCATTTCGCGAGATTCTTCCAGGACATGTGTTTGCCCCAAATTCTGATTTCCTCCCATCTTCCGCATTAGAATCGCAGCTTTTGCCTGCAATCCACCCCTAACCGTACCGGAGCGTACTCTTTTTGATCAAACTGGTCTTTCGTTCTGGTCAAAAACCTGTCAAACCCCATATCAAAATGAAATTTGGGCGCAGAAAAGCGACTTGTACCGGCTGGTTTTGGTCGCCGGAACAGGCAAGATGTTTGCAAATGTAGGGAGAGACCTGAATGCCCCCGTATCGCTCCAGAACATCCACACATGGCCGCAACATGGCCGGTGCGCGCGGCCTTTGGCGCGCCACGGGCATGAAGGACGACGATTTCGGCAAACCCATCATCGCAATTTCAAATTCCTTCACCCAGTTTGTTCCAGGGCACGTTCATCTGAAAGACCTTGGCCAGCTGGTGGCCCGCGAAGTTGAGAAGGCCGGAGGTGTTGCCAAGGAATTCAACACGATTGCCGTGGATGACGGCATCGCCATGGGACACGATGGCATGCTCTATTCGCTGCCGTCCCGGGAAGTTATCTCGGACGCCGTGGAATATATGGTCAACGGCCATTGCGCCGATGCGCTGGTCTGTATCTCCAACTGCGACAAGATTACCCCGGGCATGCTGAACGCCGCCATGCGTCTGAACATTCCGGTAGTTTTTGTTTCCGGTGGACCGATGGAAGCAGGCAAGGTCGTTCTAGAAAATGGAGTTGCCAAGTCGATTGACCTGATTGACGCAATGGTTGCTGCGGCTGACGACAACATGTCTGACGCCGACGTCCTGACCATGGAGCAGAACGCGTGCCCAACCTGTGGTTCCTGTTCCGGCATGTTCACCGCCAACTCGATGAATTGCCTGACCGAGGCCCTCGGCCTGGCGCTTCCGGGCAACGGTTCGACGCTGGCAACGCATGCTGATCGCGAGCGGTTGTTCGTTGAGGCAGGCCATCTGATTGTTGACTTGGCAAAGCGGTATTACGAGCAGGACGACGAGAGTGTTCTGCCGCGCAACATTGCCAACTTCCAGGCATTTGAAAACGCCATGAGCCTGGATATCTCCATGGGTGGTTCCACCAATACGATCCTGCACCTGCTGGCGGCATCGCACGAAGGCGAGATCGGGTTCAACCTCGATGACATCGACCGCTTGAGCCGCAAGGTGCCGGTGCTGTGCAAGGTTGCGCCTGCGGTTGAAAACATTCACATGGAAGACGTGCATCGCGCCGGCGGTATCATGGGAATTCTCGGTGAACTGGACCGCGCGGGGCATCTACACAGCGACATTCCGACAGTGCATTCTTCTTCCATGCGCGAGGCTCTGGCCCGTTGGGATATCCGCCAGACGAATTCCGAAACCGTTCACAATTTCTATAAGGCAGCGCCGGGGGGAGTACCGACGCAAGTGGCCTTCAGCCAGGAACGGCGTTGGGATGATCTGGATCTTGACCGGAAGACAGGTGTAATCCGTGACGGTGAGCACGCCCACAGCAAGGATGGCGGACTTGCCGTTCTGTTCGGCAACATCGCGGAAGACGGCTGCGTCGTGAAAACGGCTGGAGTTGATGACAACATCCTGAAATTCTCCGGACCAGCCCGGATATTCGAGAGCCAGGATAGCGCCGTCTCGGCCATTTTGACCAACAAGGTCAAGGAAGGGGATGTCGTTCTGATCCGCTATGAAGGTCCGCGTGGCGGTCCCGGCATGCAGGAAATGCTCTATCCGACCAGCTACTTGAAGTCCAAAGGGTTGGGCAAGGCCTGTGCCTTGATCACAGACGGCAGGTTCTCCGGTGGTTCCTCTGGCCTTTCCATCGGTCACATTTCACCGGAAGCGGCAGAAGGTGGTGCAATCGGCCTGGTCGAAGAAGGTGACATGATCATTATCGACATTCCGAACCGGAAAATCGATGTCGACCTGACCCTTGCGGAGCTGCATGCACGTCGTGAAAACATGGAAGAAAAAGGCGAGGCGGCCTGGAAGCCGCTTGAAACACGCAAGCGAAAGGTTTCCAAGGCGCTGCGCGCCTACGCCAAGATGACAACCAGCGCCTCCAAAGGGGCGTTTCGGGAAGTCGACTGATTGAGCTGCAAAAACGGTGACAAAATTCTGGCGGGAGACTTCTTCGGATGTCTCTCGCCATTTTTTTGTTTTCAAATAACAAATTCATGAGCTTAACTGGCAATAGCAACCTTGGAAGGGGGAAGCTGCCCCCGGTGTTTCGCGAATTTGTTCACCGTATCCACTCGGAGGAACCGCATGCCGACGCTCAAAATTTATGTCGATGCCAAGGAGGCTATTTCCGAAGCCGATTTGGAACTGCTCAACGACGTGGTCATTACCGGTCTTGAAGCTGAGGGCGAACAAGCGCTCGTGACCGTCATTCCCGATGCAACGGTCAATCTGTCAGGGTGTTATGTTGAGCTGACTTGTCGCAACAAACCCAACAGAACCCCGGAGTTGCGTCAGAGGCTGGTTGAAAAACTCGATGAGACCGCGCGCCGGATGTTCGGGATAAGCGAGCCAATACGTGTGCGCATTATCATGGTTGACGAGGATCACCTGTCCGCAGTGAACTAGGGAAGCTCTGTCGCTCAGCCGGTAATGGCAGAATTCTCCGAATTTTTCCTGGTCCGGTATTGCGGTTGACCGCCACATGCCTCACATAACCGCCTAACTTTCAAGACGTTCAGCTCAACCGGATTTTTATGGATTCACTTACTCAATTCGTCCTCGGCGCTGCCGTCTCTACCGCATGTCTTGGCAAGACCCTTGGTCCAAGAAGGGCGGTGCTCATCGGGGGCGTATTGGGAACGTTGCCCGATCTGGATGTTTTTATTCCCTTCGACGACCCGATCGACAGCTTTGTCTATCACAGGGGCTGGTCGCATTCCCTTTTGATCCACGCCCTGGCCACGCCCATCATTGGGGAAGGGGTGAGGGTGCTGTTCAAGGATCTGCGCGAACATCGCTGGCTAGCTTGGGCGACCGTTTTCCTGTGTCTCTCCACGCATGCCATCATCGATGCGATGACGGTTTATGGGACACGTCTCTTCTGGCCGATCTATCCTGACCCCGTCGGGGTTGGTTCCGTATTCATTATCGATCCGCTCTACACGCTGCCATTGCTTGTGGTTGTCATTTGGGCACTGTGCGTGAAACATTGGACGAACCGGTTGCGAAACTGGGTCGCAGGTGCGTTGATCGTCACCACCGCATATCTAGGGACAAGTGTCGTTGTTCAGCGCTATGTTGAGTATCAGGCACGCATGATTTTTCAAAACCAGGGTGTGCCGCCTGAAAAAGTCTTTGCGATTGCCGCCCCCTTTAACATCCTGATGTGGAAGGTCATCGGTCTCAGCGAAGAGCGTTATGACAATCTCTACTACTCGCTTCTGGACGGCGCCGGTTCACCGGAAATCTACAAGCATCCGCGTCACCCCGAGTTGGTTGCGTGTCTTGAAAGCACTGAGGCGTACCGGAAGCTCGACTGGTTCAGCAGAGGGTTTTTCCGCA
>NZ_JAILWL010000559.1 GCF_025698965.1 Roseibium sp. | reverse complement strand
GCTGATAGGCCAATTCCCGTTGCGGCGGCAGCCGGTCCCCCTGCGCCAGTGTGCCGGAACTTATGTCCGCCTCCAGAGCATCTGCGATTGCCAGATAAATCGGTCCCTGAACGGCCTCAATATTGGGTATCCACATTGTCATGAGAACAATGTTTACATTGACGGATACAATTTCTCAAGACAATTAGTATCTCCGCCTATTTTGTATCGATTGTATCTATCTGTTGCCTGGAGACAACTCATGGACCTCGCCACGTTTCTTGCATTTGCGGTGTTTGTCATTGTCATGACCGGCACTCCCGGCCCGGGAAACCTGACTTTTCTGGCAATCGGGGCGTCTGCGGGGTATCGGACGGCGTTTCCGGTAATCGTCGCGTCTCAACTGGGATCAATGCCGCTGAAACTCAGTGTCGCCTATGGTCTCGGCCATGTCATGGCGGGCGGCGGTCCGATTGTTGCTGTCTTCAAGGTTCTGAGTATGGCCTACATGACCTATCTGGCGTGGCGGATCATCTCATTGACGGTCAAACCAAAAGGGGAAGTCGCACTGCCGAGCTTTTGGGAAGGTCTTCTGATCCACCCGCTCAGTCCGAAAACCTGGGCAATGAACCTTGTAGCGTTTTCCACGTTCCTTGCGGGTAACGGCCTCGGCATTCATGAAAACGCACTCATTCTCGTCACTGGATTTTCGCTCGGTGGCCTGATTTTTCATTCTCTCTGGGCGCTTGCCGGAGTTTCGATCCTCGCATTGATCGGTGACGGACCGTTGATGAGGGCAATTACCATCACAATGGCGATCGCCATGCTGGCAGCAACGGTTTGGGCGCTCGCCCTCTAATGACTTCTTCATATGACTGAGGCCGAAATGTCCGTTCTCAACTTCTCCTATGCGACCATCAAGGATGCAAAAGCATTCAGTGACTATGTCCGTAAGGCATCAAGCCTCATGGCAGAATGGCATGTTGAAGTCGTGGTTCGCGGGACATATCGCGCAACCATGCGCGGCGATGAAAAAGCACAACATGTCGCCGCTGTATTCCGGTATCCGGATATGCACACCGCCAGGCGGTTCTATGCCTCTGATGTCTATCAGAAGCTCATTCCTCTTCGCGATGCCGCCTGCGAAATGGAAATTCAGTTTTACGAAGAATGAGTCTGTCACCGACCATTGATCAGGTAAGTCATTGACTGGAGGAAACGCTAACGCGATCCCCGGTCAAGTTCCTCCTGCCATTTCTGGTCCAGCGAGGAAATGCCCCTTGGAGCTTCATCGAACCCTATATCCTTCCTGAGTTCAGGCGTCAGGTCGCTTCTATTGAGACGGACCCGCTTTTTTTTCAAAGGAGCGTTGAACAGTGCTGAAATAAACCTGACTAGGGAAAAGGCGATTCTCCTTTTCCTTGAACTTGCATTCTGTTCGCAACAAACCTGATCTGACATTGTTGTAACTCCATATCTTTGTGAGTTACATATCGGTTCATTGTGCCTACGTGACCAACGAAATATCAACAAGCATGCATAAGGGAGATTTATGCATGATTACCAACCTGCCGCCCCTCTCTGCCATTCGCGCCTTTGAGGCTGCCTGTCGTCATCTGAGCTTCACCAAAGCGGGTAACGAACTCGGCCTCACTCAGGCAGCCGTCAGCTATCAGATAAAGCTGCTGGAGGAGAAGCTCGGTTTTCCGGTCTTTGTACGAAAGACGCGCAGGATCGAGCTGACGCAGAAGGGTGCTCTTCTTGCCGAAGGCATTGTAGAAGCCTTCAGCCGGATGCGGCAAACCTTTCAGGATGTGCAGGATACAGACGCCAGCGAACTGGTCATTTCGAGCAATACGACATTCGCAGTGAACTGGCTCGCATCGCGCATGTTTTCATTCCAGATGCAAAATCCGGATATCGCCGTACGGCTGGTTTCATACGGTCCCTGGGAGAAACCGAAATTTGACCAGTCGGATGTAACGATTTCCGCCTGTTATCTGCCGCCGAAAGGGAGCTTATATATTCCTTTGGTCGCAGCGACGTTTACACCGATGGTCGCGCCGCAGCTTGCTGACAGCATTGGCGGGCTAAACAGTCCGGAAGATCTGCTCAAGCTTCCGATTATCGATCCGGATGATCCCTGGTGGCGCACCTGGTTCGATGCGGCGGGACTGCCCGATGCGGATCTTACCAAATGGCCGACCTCCCGCATGGGGTCGCAGGCGCTTGAAGCCAACAGAGCTATAGCCGGACAGGGCGCAGCCATTCTGACACCTTATTTTTGCAGGCAGGCCTTACGGGAAGGTCAGCTCATTCAGCCTTTTGATCTCGTATGTGAAGCAAAAGACGAATCCTGGTCGCTCAGTTATCCGCGCCAGAACAAGAACAGCAGGAAAGTCCGCCTGTTCCGGGACTGGATCGTCTCGGAACTGAACAGGGACGGCCTCCGGTGTCCGGAGCCCATTCTGCTTGGTGATGACCAAAGCACGCTCCCGATTCAATCCTCTGAAGGATAAAGGCCCTGTTCTTTCAGTGCCTGAATCAGATCGCGCACTCGATCCGCGTTGTCGGTGGCCAGATCGCCGTGCCGGTTCCAAATACCGTTTTCAAATCCGATCCTGGCCTTGCCGCCCATCTGAATGGCTCGCACCAGGCATTCGGTTTCCCGATGTCCGAAGGCACAAATGGCCCAGTCCAGAACCAGACCGCCTTGTGCAGGTGCCATTGTTTCCAGAAACGGTTCCAGATCTTCCGGCGTGCTTTCCAGATCCGTTGCGTATCGACCCAGCACAAAGAGCAATTGATGATGTGTTCCCGGGATGACACCGGATGCGGTGAAGGCGAAGAAGTGCTCCAGATCCTGCGGGGTGTAAAGAATGTGCTGAATGGCGATTTTTTCGCCAAGTGCCCACGTGTAGAACTCTCCAGCCGCTACAACATCGTCGTCCGGAATCATCTCTCGGAGGGCTATCGAAACGGCTTTGGGCCTTACCTTGTGCACAAGATCACGTTGTTCATGTGGGCCGTAGATACCGACAGCTTCCGTGGTGATCTGAACCTGCATTTCCGGAACGGTGCGGGATAATTCGGACAGAAGGGTTTTGTATAGTCCGGCATCCAGAACATGCATTCCCGCATCGTTGCGAACAAGGGCATGAAGCCCCGTGGCCCCGGCTTCGTGACAGGCCTTGGCTGTTTCGACAGTTTCGATAACGCTCATGGGAAGAGCCGGATGATCGTCTTTTGTTTTCCGCGCGCCGTTGGGCGCCGCCATGATCAATGGCAGCGGTTGAAATTCCGCAGTATCCGTCATTTCTAGAGAACCGCTTTCAGCGCCTGATCGAGCTTATCGGTGATCTCTCCAATATGGCGATCTTCGAGAATGAATGGGGGTGCAAGCAGGACGTGATCGCCCTTGACGCCGTCGATGGTCCCGCCCATCGGATAACAGATTAGTCCCGCTTCGAATGCCGCCTTCTTGAAGGCCTTGTTGATGCCTCGCTTGGGGTCAAACGGTGTCTTGCTGCTTCTGTCTTCGACAAATTCAATGCCGCGGAAAAGGCCTCGACCCCGAATGTCGCCGACATGGGGATGCTGTCCGAAGGCATCTTTGAGTGCCGCATCAAGTTTTTCCCCCATGGGGAATACTCGATCCACAACTCCGCCTGATAGCTTGCGAAACACGGTAAGCGCTGCCGCACAGGCCGTCGGGTGGCCGATATAAGTGTGGCCGTGCTGAAAGAAGCCGGATCCGGTCTCGATGGCCTGATAGATTTCAGCCGTGCACAACATGGCACCAATCGGCTGGTAGCCTGCACCGAGGCCCTTGGCAATGCACAGAATGTCCGGTGCAACACCGTCCT
>NZ_JAILWL010000558.1 GCF_025698965.1 Roseibium sp. | reverse complement strand
ATAGGTCGAGCCGGCATCAAACGTGATATCGCTCACGGTGATCGTACCGATCGAATTGCCCGGGGAGACCGTTCCACCGCCATTGACCGTGGTGGCGCCGGTCAGGCTTCCCGCTCCGCTCAGGGTTCCGTCCGTATTGACGGTAACGGTGCCGCCCAAAATGCCGTTGACGGCCAGCTGGCTGTTATCGATGGTCGTTGTTCCGGAAAAGCTGCTGCTGTCACCGGTCAGGTCGGTCCTACCGGACAAAACCTCCACACTGCCCACACCGGTCAAATCAGACGCCAGCACAAAATCATCACTGGTGTGATTGAAGACCAGCCTTCCAGTGCCAGAACCAAAGGCGATCGTATCGGCATCAATCATCCCGGCAGAAACAGCTGCATCACCAGCCGCGGCGCCAACATTGATCGTGCCTACCGAACCAGCTCCCTGCGCCAGGGTGATTGTCCTGGTGCTGCCCGTCAGCGCGACCGCTCCACCGTCCTGGACGCTCAGCACGCCGGTCCCCTCATCCCCCAGAACCAGCTCTCCGGATGTCGTCCAGGTGGCCCCGACTCCCGCGACCTTAACACTGCCGCTGGCGGCAGACGCTGCTCCCACCACAGTGTCACCACTGCTGGCCACGACACCACCAGCTTCAACATCAAGAGAACCAGTGCTGAAGGAAAGATCTCCGCTCAATGATCCCCGGATTGCAAGATGGCCGCCATCGATGGTCGTTGTTCCGAAAAAGCTGCTGCTGTCACCGGTCAGGTGGGTCCTGCCGGACAAAACCTCCACACTGCCCACACCGGTCAAATCAGACGCCAGCACAAAATCATCACTGGTGTGATTGAAGACCAGCGTTCCAGTGCCAGAGCCAAAGGCGATCGTGTCGGCATCAATCATCCCGGCAGAAACAGCCGCATCACCGGCCGCAGCGCCGATCGTGAGAGTACCGGTTGAACCCGTGCTCTGTCCCACGACAATCATCTTCGTGCTGCCGGTAAGCGTAACAGCACCACCATCCTGGACGGTCAGGGAACCTGCACCATAGTCGGCCAAAACCATTGTTCCGGAAACCCCATAGCTGGAGCCCTCACCAGAAACCGTAACAACACCCGAACCAGAATTTTGATACCCGATCGTGGTGTCAGTTCCGATTGTTACCTCTGCACCATCTCGGATGATGACTGTCCCTTGCCCGGCATATCCCACGTCCAATGTACTCGAAACCGCATAGTTGGAACCCTCACCAGAAACCGTAATGCTTCCTTGCCCTGTAGAATGTAACCCAATGATTGAGTTGGTTCCGATTGTGACCGTTGCCCCGTCCTCAACAGAAAGTGTCCCAACACCCGCACGCCCCACACGTTGCTGACCTGAAAGAGCCCAGCTGGAGCCTTCACCGGTGACTGTAACATTTCCCTGGCCTGTTTCTCTGTAACCGATGGCAGAGTTGGGTGCTGTTACCGCTGCCCCGTCCTCGATTAACAGAGTGCCTGTACCAAAGTCGCCGACAAAGATATGGACTGAAGCCGCAAAACTGGCCCCCTCGCCAGAAACCGTGACGCTTCCCACTCCGGTAACGTCTTGACCGATTTCGGCGATACCAGTGAAGGCTGCAATCCCTCCGTCCCGGATTGTAAGCGTTCCTTGCCCGTCGTCTCCGACAAACAATGTCGTTCCCGTCAAATTAGAACCTTCTCCGGTTACCGTGACTGTTCCCACTCCGCCAGCTTGGATCCCCAACAGAGTTCGATCGGGTACATCGACGATACCTCCATCTTGGATTGCGAGCGTTCCTTGCCCGCCATCTCCGACTGATAGATCCCCTGACACATTCCAATTTGTCCCCTGTGTCGCAGCACTTCCACCAACGATTTCATGAGTACCGCCATCGATTACTTCGTCTCCATAAACACTACTTGTCACGAAACAGGACACGAATATGGTCAGAGGAGCACCTGAAAGCCCAGCTACCATCAAGAAAAAAGCAGAAACTGAATTCCTGCACATAGTAGACCCTTACCTAGAGGAGCAAGCTCCAGAAACACACTCCGATGGGTGACTACCCGTACGCAACGGCCAACCTGACCTAGCAAGAAACAAAAATATCAACCCACAAGTACAAATGGCCTCTTTTATAGTTAATCATCTCTTAAAAAGGTGTAAAATTGAATAAAAACTCAATTTTACTATGATATATCTATCAAAATGAGACAAATAAACAAGTAATGCATTAAACGCAAGACCAAGCCATGATTGCAACACTTTGTTGTATCGACGTTCCCGCAGTTTGCATCTGATAGCTGACATTGAGGTGGTCCCACGAAGCCTTGAAGAGGTATCTGCCTAAGACGTCAACTTCGTCTCAGGATCGAGATCCCAAAAAGCATGCAACCATTCAAACTGTGTCTAAAAGCGCCAGAACAACCGATAGATACTCTTTCGGTGGAGGGAAAAGCTCTTGTCGGCATTCGTTCGTTTCAAAACCACGTTTTCTACCTAGAGGCCAGATAGATGACATGGCTTGGTCCGTGGGGACTACAAACGCAAAATGCGCTAGTATGGACTGGCAGCGGAAAAGGAAGAACCAGCATCTATCCAATGCTCGCTCCAGAGCCAAAAATTGCACCGAAATTCAGCAGCGGCCTACTCAAGGCCAATGGTTTCCAATTTGACCAGGTCTGCTGCTCTTGTTCTGCCAATCACAATCTCATCAACATATGCCGGCAACAAATCAAAGCGACGGTAGAAAAAGGCCACATTTTGGTATTCTTACCTGAAACTCAAAACAGACTTGATACAAATATCTGTATTAACGCGATACTCTCAACTCAGATGATAGCAATATGTATCTATATTTTATGTACAATAGCATCACGCTCAACTAATATTAGATATCACACCCTTAATCAACTTTTGTTTATCCAAAAAAATTAGCACACTCATCTCAATTTCACTGAATTAGGTAATTAAAACTGTGAAATTATTATGATTTGATTCATCTAAGTCATGCAATCTAAGCGCGTAAACGTGAAGGCCCTCATCTTGTTTTACAAGGAGAATTCATGCGCAAACGCCGTACATTGCGATTTACTGTGACCGGCAAGCTCTTGTCGATTGTCGTGATATCCATTGGCATCGTGATTACCGCATCAGGCTTCGGAATTCTTCAAATTCAAAAAATTGGACAAGAAATTCAGTTCATAGCAGAGGCTGAGGTCCCCCTCACTGAGGCAATCGGGCATGTTACGACTCATCGCTTGGAACAAACGATTCTGATTGAACAGCTTGCGCGCGCGAGTTTGTTGAAAAGTCTTGGTCACTCCTCAATAGACAACGAAAAACTTGTACAGCTTGAAGGGCGCATTCTCTCCCTGGGAAATACAATTACCAAGGAACTCTCCGAAGCACAGGAAGTCGCACGGAAAGGTATTGCTATAGCGCGGACAGAGAGCCAGGCGAAGGAGTTTGAGTCAATACTGGCCGTGCTAGAGGCTACAAGCCGAGAACATACAAGCAATTCACTTGCGACAAACCAGGCTCTTGCGCAAGTCAGGTACGACAACGCCCTGAATGCAGGGCAGCTATTACATGGTATCGGGGATGAACAATCGACTTTCAACACGGAACTTGAAAAACTTCTCTTCAAAGTTCAGGCGCTCACCGAGACCGCTGCCAGAGCCGCGACTGAGCATGAACAGGACGCAATACGCTTCACTGTGCTTATTTCCCTCGGGGCCGCCATTTTCGCAATTATTCTGGCGATGTGGCTGTCAATGGCACCTTAAATTTCCCCAGAATGGGCCCTTTAAAAATCCCCAGTCTGGTGTCCCGGTAGTCAGCCGGATTTACAGACTGGCGGCTCCGTTTGTAGCT
>NZ_JAILWL010000557.1 GCF_025698965.1 Roseibium sp. | reverse complement strand
GGTGCAGACTCTGGCCCGATACGCTCTGGAACTTTGGTCGGACGCGACCGGATTACAGTTCTCCTACACATCGGGAAGTGCACAAATCGAGTTTGATGATGCAGACGCCAACGGAGCTTATGCATCGTTCTCCTACCGTGGATCGACGCTCACCTCGAGCGATGTAAATGTCGGCACGAACTGGGTGGCCAGCTACGGCACAAGCATCAATTCCTATACGTTCCAGACCTATATTCATGAAATCGGCCATGCTCTTGGACTTGGCCATGCCGGCAACTATAATGGCTCAGCGACTTATGGCGTAGACAACCACTATGCCAACGATTCCTGGCAGTCGTCGGTGATGTCTTATTTCAGCCAAAGCGAAAACACGTCAATAGACGCAAGCTACGCCTACGCAATCACACCGCAGGTCGCCGACATTATCGCAATAAGAAACCTCTACGGGACCGCCGGAGCAACGCGCACCGGCAACACGACATATGGCGATAATGGAAATTCCGGCGACATCATGCAGACGATATCCGCCATGACCAGCGCCGTCAGCTACACGATCATTGATGATGGCGGCACCGATACGCTCGACTTCAGCTCATCCGGCGCAAACCAGACGATTGATTTGCGAGAGGAAGCGATTTCCAGTGTGCGTGGGTATACCGGTAATCTCATCATATCGCGCGGGACAGTAATCGAGAATGCGGTTGGCGGGAGCGGGAACGATGTACTGATCGGGAATGCCGCGATCAATTTCCTGGAAGGCGGGTCCGGCAACGACACTATGAGTGGAGAAAACGGCAATGATTCCCTCAATGGACAGAATGGTAACGATACGCTCGACGGCGACATGGGCAACGACATCCTTCGTGGCGAGGACGGAAACGACCTTCTGCGTGGTGGCGACGGAAACGATACGCTGATCGGAGGCGCCGGCAACGACCTGCTCAAAGGCGGTGCCAACGTGGATACGCTCTTGGGGCATAATGGCGGCGACACGCTCTACGGCGGAAATGCCAACGACACGCTCGACGGAGACAACGGCGACGACGTCCTTCGCGGTGAGAACGGAAACGATCTATTGCGCGGCAGCGACGGCGATGACATCCTGATTGGGGGCGCCGGGAACGACCTCCTGAAGGGAGGGGCCGGTGAAGACCAACTTATGGGTCACAACGGTGGTGACACGCTTTATGGTGGAAACTCCGACGATGTTCTTGAAGGGGACAATGGCACGGACACCCTGTACGGCGAAATTGGAAATGACACCTTGCGTGGCGGTAATGACGGTGACACGCTAATAGGTGGCAAGGGCGATGACTTCCTGTTCGGTCAGAGCGGTTCCGACACCTTTGTATTCGATGATGAATGGGGTGACGATATCATTTACGACTTCGAAGACGGCTCTGAGACAATCAATCTGTCGTCCGTCAATGGCGTCTCAGGCCTCGCTGACCTTTCCATTTCCGGTGGCGCTGGCAACACGATCATCAGCTATAACCAAAACTCGATCACCTTGAACGGTATCAACAGCAGTCAAATCGACTCAAACGATTTCATTTTTTGACCACTCTGAGGGCGATCTTTCGCAATAGCTTATCCTGACGCGAAAACTATTTCGCCCTCAGTCGGGGTGCCCGCTGGCTGGCAGGCCTCAACCGGTCAACTCCGGGCAATTGGAAATCATAGTGCCTGTCGGGTCTTACATATCACGAAACATCTGAAGCATCCGCGTCATCACAGCGTCGCGAGAGAAATTGTCTGTCACATATTTTCGACCACGCTGACCCAGTTTCTCCCTGAGCTTCCAATCTGATTGCAGCCTCACAACGGCTTGAGAAAACTGGTTGCGATTGGCAACGCATATTCCACCGCCACTCTTCGTCACGTGATAGTGTGTTGCCGCACAGTTCGAATTCACTATGACGGGTTTCCGTTGGAGCCATGCTTCCATGATCACCAGGGAAAAGCTCTCATTGGAGCTTAGGTTCACGAGCGCGAGACAACCTTCAATCAGCTTTCGCTTTTCGTCTTCATCGACAAAACCGAGACGGCAGATCGCACCAAGGTGCCCGAACCGCCTGTCGATTTCGCTACCCAGCTTTCCCTGCCCGCAAAGCCTGAGTTGCAACTCTGTTTCCCGCTCCTCTTTGAGGGACGCAAACCACTCTGCAAGCAGGTCGGGTCTCTTGGATCTGGACAAACGCCCCAGATACAGAATGTAAGGCGGACAGCTACCCGCATGCCTTTCCCGCTCGACAGGCTTCATACCACATTCCAATCGAGTTCCGCAGATCGGTCGACAATATTCCCGATCTCGCAAAACTGGAGCTGGTCCGGAACCGAAAAGGATGATCGCACATACTCCTCTTCAGTCGACGTGTTCAACATAACTTTACCCACTGTGGCAAAGAGCTTTTTGACTGAATTGTTCTTCAAGGCAGGTTCGTCGTGAAAAAAGGGATGAAGAATTGCCTGTTTTCCCGCAATCGGCGCTAATCTGTGGGTTGAGCCATAAAAACAATGAGGAAGATAGATCACATCAAACTCCGCCTTCCTGGCCCGAAGTTCTCTGTCCATGCCACGACCAGTGATGGCGGTCTGAATCCACAAATACTCCAGCAGGGGGTTCCTCGCTCCCCTGTTGAGCTGTCTGTGCAGGAAGTCGCAAAGTCCCTTGCACCCGACATTTGCCGGAAAAACCTTGACGTTCAGGTTACCAAAGTTCGCCTTGCGGTGCAGCGCGTTGTTGTTCCAAGTGTGGAGCGACGTGCTGCCGCTCGCCCAGACTTCAAGGTCGATCTCGGGTAGGTGATGCCACTCGTAGACGAAGCGCTGGATGACCCGCTCGGCACCGCCACCATCGTCCACGAAGAAATACGGAGCCACGGCAAGCAGGCGGATGAATTCTTTGTCTTTGGCCATATGGAAATTGCTTTTGCCTGCAGTTTCAGATCGAGACCTTCACGCCCCGCGCAGCACTGATACCAAATCTTCCGAACATGCTACGTGATTTTCGGAAAAACCTATTGCAATTGACCATTTACATCAACGACCGTTATACACAGACTGATCTCCAACCATCTAGTCTCCGACACCGTTTTGCCCATCCTAGTCGACATATCCCGTATCATCTCGCGTCGAAATGCATCAGCACCCACAGGAATTGATCGCACCGAAATCGCTTACGCCCAACACTTTCTGGACCGTGAGGACACACGATTTACCCGCTGCTTTCCGCGTCTTGGGATACGCGAGATCAACAATACGCTGGCACGGCAGTTCATAGCGGATCTTGCCGAAAGATGGAGGCAGTCGTCGCCACGAAACACAGAGGAATATGAAGACGTCCGAAGTTTCGTCGAGAATTCCAGCGCCGTCACTCGTCCGGAAACGCACGCCCCTGACAGAAAGTTCGCATATTCCGACTTCGATCAGGCGCTTCGCTTCCTGCCTTCCCAGACGAAGCGAACGGACGGAGATATCTTCATCCACGTGTCCCACATGTACCTAGATCGTCCCGGATACAGGGGGGCGTTCGAACGCGTTGCCCCTAGAAAGATCTTTTTCGTTCACGATCTCATTCCTATCACGCACGCAGAATACGCCCGCCCGCAAACACGCAACCAACATGTCGAGAGACTGAAGACCATTACTGCATTTGCAGACGCCGTCGTGGTGAATTCCGAAACCACGAAGTCAGCGCTTGTAGATTACATTGAGCAGGGAAACCACCGCAGACCCGACATTGTGGTCGCTCCGTTGGGTATTGATCACTTCGATCCGCCGGTCGCTACAAGGCAGAAAATCAACCGGCGCTATTTCATTTATGTGAGCACGATCGAAGCCAGAAAAAACCACGCCTTTCTCCTGATGCTC
>NZ_JAILWL010000556.1 GCF_025698965.1 Roseibium sp. | reverse complement strand
ATGCTCGGGAATACGACGAAGAGTGCGAGGAGCATCAGATAGGCGGTGATGAAAGGCCATGAGCCTTTGACCGCCGCGGACATCGGTACGCGGCCGACGCCGCAAACGACGTTCAGAACCGTTCCAACTGGCGGAGTAATCAGTCCAATGGAGCAGTTGATGACGAACATCAGTCCGAAATAGACCGGATCGATATTTGCCAGTTTGACCACCGGCATGAGCAGTGGAACCAGGATCAGGATGGTCGGTGACAGATCCATCACCATGCCGACGCACAGCACCAGAACCATGATCACCGCCATCAGCAGGCGTGGATTTTCCACGAGTGGTCCAAGCAGTGCTGCAAGCTGCTGCGGCAGCTGCGCAACGGTGATGAGCCAGGCAGCGACCATTGCGCATCCGACCAGAAACATCACCATTGCGGTCGAGCGACCGGCGTTCACCAGAATTCGGAAAAAACGCTGCAGGGTCATTTCCCGGTAAATGAAGGTGGAAACGAAAATGGCGTAGACGGCCGCGACGACAGCTGCCTCCGTCGGCGTAAACACACCGAACCGGATCCCTCCGATAATGATAACAGGCAATAGAAGCGCCCAGACGCCATCCTTGAAGGCGGCGACGCGCTCGCCAGCCGTTGCCCGCTCCAGCGTCTCGAGGTTTTCGCGGCGCATCAGCAGGTTCCAGACCAGCATCAACGCACCGCCCATCATCAGACCGGGGACGATACCGCCCAGGAACAGGTTCTTGATCGAGATGTTTCCGGCGACCCCAATCAGGATCAGGGGCAGCGATGGCGGGATCACAGGCGCGATAATGCCACCTGCCGCCAGCAGTCCGACAGACCGGCCATCGGGATAGCCGGCCTTTTGCATCATTGGATAAAGGATGGCGACGAGCGCGGCTGCATCGGCGACGGCAGACCCGGACAGGCCTGCGAGCAGGATTGCGGTCAGGATGGCGACATAGCCGAGACCACCCTTCTTGTGACCGATCATGGAAACGGCCATGCGCACGATCCGTTTGGAGAGGCCGCCCGTGGACATGACCTCACCGGCAACCAGGAAAAACGGTATTGCCAATAACGGGAAGCTGTCGACACCGTTGATGAGCGCCTGTGCCAGAATGTCTGCGCTGAATAGATTCATCTGCAGCATCAAGGCGATGGCAGCCAGGAGCAGGGCGAAGGCAACCGGCAGTCCAAGCAATATGGCGCTGATCAGAACCCCAAGGAAAAGCAGGAGGGTCACTGTGTGTCCTCCAGGTCTTCGTCGAAGTTCAATGCATCCGGAGAGATGATACGCACCGCTGCGATAACGGTCATGAGGATCGCCGAAATGACACCTGCGAGATAAAACAATGCAGAGGGCAGACCGGTCAGCTGTGAGATGTTGTTCCAATTGGCGTTCATCTGGCGAAATGCGCCCCAGAACAGCATCAGAACCGAAACCAGTATGACGAGATAGGCAGCGCGCCTGAGAAGAGGTACCAACCGCGGCAGTAAGGCTTCCGTCAATTCAGTCACGGCCAGGTGTTCTTCGCGGCGCAGGATCACGGCGGCGCCCAACATGACGACCCAGACCAGCCCCAGACGCGACAGTTCGACCGACGGTCTCAGGCCGGATGAAAACCCATAGCGCAAGACCACATTGGTGAAGACCAACACGATCATTGCCAGGAGCAGTGCCGCCATTGCCCAGTCAATGAAGCGCCATAACCACCGCCAATAAACCAACATTCCCTCCCGAAAGTTGAACATCTGAATGCAAAAAGATTTGCAAGGTTATCGATAACCTGTTTATGTGTTATCGATAACAAAGTAAATTGTCAACGGCGCTGCATCAGATAATTGAACGCACAAAACACGAAGTCGGGAACGGAGGATTTTGGCATGGTCACGCTTGCGGATGTCGCAAGGCTGGCGAAAGTCAGCACAATGACTGTTTCCAAGGTTCTGCGCGGAACCGGAGCAATATCCGATCAGACAAAGACGCGCGTTTTCGAAGCTGCCGAAGAGCTTGGCTACGTTCCCAACCGGTTGGCCGGGTCGCTCAGCACCAGGAAAAGCATGCTGGTTGCGGTCCTGATCCCCTCGATTGCCGATACGATCTATGCCGAGATCATCAGTAGCCTGCACAGCCTCCTCGATCAGGCCTCGCTTTCGATCTTTATTGCTGAAAGCCAGATGGATCCGCAGGTAGAGGAACGACAGGTGCAGGAACTGCTCAGTCTTCGGCCGGCGTTTCTTGTGCGCAGCGGAGGCATCGCGTCGACGAAACGCACGAAGGCATTGCTTCACCGTTTCGGGGTGCCTCACATTCAGATCTGGGACGGGGATGATCCACAAGGGCAGGTCAATGTCGGCCCTTCCCATATCGAGGCAGGAAAAATCGCCGCCGATCACTTCGTGAAACTCGGACTGAGAAAGGTTGCCTATATCGGTGCGGAAACGCAGCTCGATCTTTGCGCGTCCCGGCGTATGGAGAGATTTGTCAAAGAAATGAACTCAGCCGGTGTGGATGTAAACGTTCTGACGGATCCGGACCTACCGCGACAAGCGGAAAGCGGGGAGCTCCTCACACAACGATTGCTGAAAGGCGGGTCGCAGGTCGACGGCATCTTCTTTTTGAACGATGCCATGGCGATTGGAGGCTTGAGAGTGCTTTTGAACGCTGGCTACCGGGTGCCCGATGAGGTCAGGGTTCTCGGTTTCAACGGCACGTCGCGGGAGCAAACGATCACGACGCGCTTGACCACCATCAGCACGGATGGCCGTCACCTCGGGCGGATTGTCGCGACTGCCATTCTGGACAGTGCTGCCGGGAAAAATGCGGAGAGCCACACGCTCTGTCCGCTCACGCTCGACCCGGGCAACACGACCTAGCCGGAGGCGAACCGGGAGACCTTGCAGGGTTCGTCAGACGGTGTCGCCCGGGACAAGTTTGAAGCCGACATCACTGACCGGAGCTGCGGTGTCACCATTGATTTTGAGCAGAAGCTTTTCAGCTGCAAGCTGACCGATCCTGAGGTGGTTCACGTGCACCGTGGTCAGCCGATAGGGGAGGACCGACGCAATCGGAAGCTCCCCCCAGCCAGCGATCCCGATATCCGCAGGTATCGAGATCTGCTGAGACTGACAAAAATGAACCGCTCCGACGGCCATGTTGTCGTTCTGGTAAAAGATGACTTCAACGTCCGGATCCGAGGACAGAAGTTGTTCCGTCCCGTAATAGCCTGGATAAAACCCCGGAATGTCGTTGAGGCAAAGCTGCCTGGTGAGTTTGCCGCCACCATCCTCGATTGCCTTTGCATAGCCATTCAGGCGCGAGGTGGCGGCATTTGCAGCGTCATGAGAGGTTCCGACATAGCCAAAACGGCTGTAGCCTTTTGTCAGCAGGAAGCGGCCCATGTCATAGCCGCTGTCGAAATGATTGAGACCGACGCACATGTCCACCGGGCTCGAATTCAGATCCCAGATTTCGACCAGAGGGATTTTTGCACCGTTTAGTATCTGAATTGCGCGCGGTGTGTGGGCGCGGCCGGTCAGGATAAGACCGGCCGGCTGCCAGGACAGCACCGTTTCAATCCAGGTCTCTTCTTCGGCCTGGACATGCTGCGTCATGCCGAGCACGGTCTGATGATTGAAGCTGACCAGCTTGCGGTCGATGCCTTCCAGAACGTGCGTGAAAACCTCGTTGCCAAGGTCCGGAATGCTGACCCCCACGAAGGTCGATTTCTTGTCGCCGGCAAATACGGTCGCAAGTCGGTTGGGCAGATAGCCGAGACGCTCGACTTCCGCCATGACCTTGGCACGTGTCTTTTCGGAGAACCCACCCTCGTCACGCAGCACACGGCTTGCAGTCATTTTCGACACACCTGCAGCCTTTGCAACCTCTGCGA
>NZ_JAILWL010000555.1 GCF_025698965.1 Roseibium sp. | reverse complement strand
TAGCACACGAAAGGGTGGCCGATGAGCACGACTCAACACTGGCCCAAACTCCCGCCGATCCAGACCGGCATCAAAGGCCGGTGCCCCCGTTGCGGAGAAGGCAAGATATTTGACGGCTTTCTTGCACTGAAGCCAAAGTGCACAAATTGCGGCCTGGATTTCAGCTTCGCCGACCCCGCTGACGGACCAGCCTTTTTTGTCATTTGCTTTGGCTGTGTTCCGGCAGTTGCATTTGCCATCTGGCTTGAGGTCGCCTTCACCGCCCCTTACTGGGTTCATCTGGTGACCACGCTGCCGCTGATCCTGATCACCTGCATTCCCATGCTCCGCCCTCTCAAGGGCTGGCTGGTTTCGAGCCAGTATTTTTACAAGGCCGAAGAAGGCAGGCTGGTGACACCTGATACAGATACCTCAGAAAATCAGACCTGACTCCCGGGAGCCCCAATCCAGGGCAGATCTGATCGTCACCTGAGGCGGGCGGTGGTATCGGACGGATGATACGCCGCCCTTTTTATTTGACCTTTCGCCCCTGCGATGCTCACAAGCCGAGCGGCAAGCCCCTGAATGGCTTGATTTCCTTGAGAGCGAAATTGGTCGTCATGGTCTTGATACCGGGCAGTCGGCGCAGCGTATTCATTGAAAACTCGGCGTAGGAGTCGAGATCCCTGCAAACGACCGTCAGCATGAAATCAGCGCTGCCGGAAACCGAGTGGCAGGAGATCACCTCAGACAGTTCCTGCACCCGACGCTCAAAGCGCGTCGCATCCGCATCCGAATGGTCATCGATCTGGATCGTGACATAGACGAGAACACCCAGTCCGATTTGCCGTCGGTCGAGATTAGCGCTGTAGCCGCGAATGATGCCCTCCTCTTCCAGCTGCCTGACCCGGCGCCAACACGGAGAAGCAGACATGGACACCGTCTCGGCAAGCGCAGAATTCGTTATCCTTCCATCTGCCTGAAGTTTTTCGAGGATCCTTATATCTTCCTTCGATAGCTCATTCATCGGTAATATCTTTCATAAATAAATCTGCTTTCGAAAGACCTTACCTATTTCCGCCTTCGTTTCAAATAAAATGGACAACACCTTTCAGGTGAATGAGGTCATCCTGCCGGTCGCACTTCTTTCAATTTGCCGACGGGATCAAAACCATGAGTTTACAGGGAAAAGGCGATCTACGGATCGCTATCATTGTCAATCCAACACTTTCGTCTGGCCAAGCGGCCAACACTGTGGCGACGATTGGAATTGGCCTTGGCGCAGGGCAAACCGGCTTCGGCAACGTCACACTCAGCGACCGTGCCGGCCTGTCTTTTCTAACCAGCGCCGACAGACCCGTTCCTGTTCTGCAGGCAGCGGGAGAAGCCATGCAGGATCTGATGTCAAAAGCGCATTTAACGCTGCCAGACAGTGGTGGCATGGTCCTTTTTCCTTCCTTCGCAAGGCTTCTGCATAGTTTTGACGACTATCGGAACGCAATTCCGATGCGTGACTTAAAAGAAGAGCAGATAGACGGCATCGGCCTCTTCGGCCCCACAAGATGGGTAAAATCTCTGACCGGGAGCCTGAAACTTCATCAGTAAGACATGCAATTTGCGGCAAGCGTCTTGTCTGGCACCCCAGGCAACCAGCCGACTCCCGCCGCTTAAACTGCATCACTTTGAGTTGATTAAAGAAACATCAAGCTACTTTACCTTGCGGCAGTTGCGATGAGCACCTACATGATAAAGGGTCAGTGGGCATTGCATAAGGCGAATGACCGATGCACTGCAAGACCGCATTTTTTATTATTTCTTTGGTTTACAGCAACTCTGTCGCCGGACAGGAATTTGTCGATCACGAGTTCTACAAAAGCTATTTCAGCGACCCGAGCATCATTGTGCTGCACAGACCAAGACCGTTCAAAGCCGGCGACCTGATCAGGTATTTCTCGGCCCAGGATCACAGGCTCCACAGCCTGACCAATTGCACACGCGGCCCTTTGACCATTGGCGCGTTGAGCCAGAGGGCCGAGCATGACGTCAACCAGACAGGCGAAGGAAACGACTGGCAGAAAACAGTAGTACTCGGTGAAGGAGACGCTGATGCGGCCCTCCCTTCCAAAAACATCGTTACGCGGCGCGACACAGTTGAATATGCCAGTCCTGACGAGGGACAAGGCAAGTTCCGCGCCCGCTCGGAAACCCTTTCCGTTGCGCTGATTGACTTACGTAACTCGCTCAATGTGTACCTTTGCCCCAAATATGACGATTGGTCGAGCGCCGTCGACGGGCTTGCCGTTCCCGAAACCGTTTATTGGTTTGAAGGTGAAGTGAAAATCACCTCAAGGGTTGCCTTGAAGCTGGAAAGCAGGATCACGCTTTCTGCGGAAAACCTGGCTCCGGTCGTGAAGCAGGCTCCGTGGGCAGAGGCATTGATGAAGTCGATCAAAGCGGACAGGGACGGCGCGAAAGAAGTCTCCGTCGAAACAAGCATGATTGCGCGATTTCCAACTCTGAAACAAACTGAAACACCTACAGCATTGGCTTTCAGACCACTTTACATAAATCCCGAAATCGCAAAACAAATCAGCGATTTCTACCAGACAATGTCAAAGGAGTTTGGCGGCGTATTCACTCCTGAAGAGGCCAGGTCAATTCTTGAAAGAGAGCATTCGCTTAATCTGAAAACCGAAAACAGTTTGATCAACAAGGTGTTTTCTCCCAGTGAAATCGTCTTCCGTGAATGGACTTCCGGAGACACCGAGATAGCCGAACGCAACAGATCGATCGCCCGGAATATAAAACAGGCGATCTATTTGAACTATCTGGCGTCAAGGGCGGACTAGGTTCAGGACTTTGTCACCTCTGGTCTGGAGACGATGGACATCGGTTCTGGTGGCGCCGGAAGTCACTTGTAGAGGAAAACTCCAAGGTGGATCATCCCGCAATTCGGATATCGAACCCTATGCGCGCAGTTCCCGGATCCAGAACCTCAACGCTTCTTAGACTGCCCTCACCCAAACAGCGGTGTCATGAAACGCCGCACCGCCGTAGGGAGCGACCGGATCGGCCCCTGTCAACGTGTTAATGCCTCTGCCATCTTCAAAGGCATCATTTGGCCAGATGCCTTCGGATATGACTGTGCCGGGTGCCAGGTTCGAGACGTGACGCGCGTGAAGCGTCACTACGCCCCGCTTGTTACCCATTTTGACTTTGGCACCGTCCTCAATTCCGAAATGAGCAGCTTCATCAGGCCGCAACCAGACTTCCGGGCGGCCTTCCTTTTTTCTCGAACTCTCTGTTTCAGCAAAGGAGGAGTTGAGAAACGAACGCGCCGGAGCTGTCACCAATCGGAATGGATGCTGTTCGTCGGCAAGCTCAATGCTGTCCCACTGATCCGGCAACTTGGGCATCTGCAGCCAAGGACCGAAAGCCGTTTCACCATCCGGTTTGTTGGGCGCTGCTGAACGCCCCCAATTCGGTTTGAAGTGAAACTTGCCGTCGTCATGGCCAAAACCGTTCAGGAAGTGCGAGGTCTCGAAATCAGGCTGCAAATCCCGCCATTTGTTTGCTTCGAGTTCTTCAAGCGTTCCCAGGCCTGAATTTTGAAGCATCCAGTCGATATGATCGCGCGCGCTCATATCGAAACCAGGATGAGATTTTGCTTCAACTCTCTTTGAAATCTCATTGATGACAAACAGGTTTTCACGTGGCCCTGCCGGAGGTTCAACTGCCTTTGGACCCAGAAGGAAGTACTGATGTCCGCCACCTTTATAGATGTCATCATGTTCCAGAAACTGGGTCGCCGGCAATACGATATCGGCCATTTTTGCGGTGTCGGTCATGAACTGCTCGTGGACCACGACAAAAAGGTCCTCCCGAGCAAATCCTTGTTTGACCAGCTCTTGTTCCGGGGCAACCGATACCGGGTTCGTATTCTGAAT
>NZ_JAILWL010000554.1 GCF_025698965.1 Roseibium sp. | reverse complement strand
GCGGCATGATCGTCATCGCGCTCTATCTGGTCATCAGTCTGGTTTTTCCACTATGGGCGATGTTGTCCAAGTCGTTTTCAACCTATCAGTTCGACCTGTCCCAGTACGAGTTCCAGGTCAGCAACGAGGCCGGGCACTTTGACGGCAAAATTCTCACGGGAACCGAACTGAACACCGAGACGGGTGCTTATGAGCCTTCGGATCTGAGTGGAAGTTCGGACAGCCGACTGGGCGTCACCAAATTCTTCCCCGATTTCAGTTTCCGCAGTCCGGTGCTTTACAAGATCCGCAATTCTGTGGACGGCGGACGCTTTCTCGTCGGTTCCACACTGCATGACACGACCGAATGGCTTGAACTGGACAGCAATACATTCCGCCGGGTTCAACTCCGGCCAGTCCGCTCGACCGGCCTTGCCAACTTTGTCAGCTATTTCTCGACACCCGCGCTCTTCAATTCGGTCAAGAATTCCCTGTTCATCGCGGCGGTCTCAACAGTCATCACTGTTGGTCTCGCGTTCTGGTTCGCTTATGCGCTGAACCGCACCTGTATGCGCTTCAAGGGGTTTTTCCGCCTTGTTGCCATGGCGCCCATACTGGTCCCGTCGCTGTTGCCAGGTATTGCGCTGGTCTATCTGTTCGGCAATCAGGGGATGATCAAGGAGCTGCTCTTCGGTGCCTCGATTTATGGCCCGATCGGCATTGTCATCGGATCGGTTTTCTTCACATTTCCCCATGCCTTCATCATCATCTCAACGGCTCTCGGACTCCCGGCTCTACGAAGCAGCAACCTCCTTGCGAGCAACGAGCTGGCGCACCTTCTGGACCGTGACGATCCCTGGAGCACGCTACGGGCTCATTTCCGCGACCTTTGTTGTCTTCAACCTGGTAATCACCGATTTCGGCCTGCCCAAAGTGATCGGCGGGCAGTTCAACGTTCTTGCCGTCGACATCTACAAGCAGGTGATCGGCCAGCAGAATTTCGAAATGGGTGCGGTGGTTTCCGTCGTGCTTGTTGTCCCGGCCATTCTTGCCTTTGCGATTGATCGCCTTGTGCAGTCCAAACAGGTAGCACAGCTGTCGGCGCGTTCCGTTCCCTTTACGCCAAAGCCAAACCGCAGGACGGACCGGATCTTTCTTGCCTATTCGTCGCTTGTGGCGCTGTTCATCGTCAGCCTTCTGGCGGTGTGCCAGTTCGCGGCGCTGGTGAAATTCTGGCCGTATGACTTGAGCCTGAGCCTGAACAACTATCAATTCGACAAGATGGATGGCGGCGGCTGGGGATCTTACTTCAATTCGATCAAGATGGCCTTGCTGACGGCAGTCATCGGAACGTCAGTGGTTTTTTTCGGCGCTTACCTTGTCGAAAAATCAAACGGCTTCAGGACCGGACGCTCGCTGTTTCAGATGTTTGCCATGCTGCCGATGGCGATCCCCGGAATGGTGCTCGGCCTTGCCTACATCTTCTTCTTCAACAGCCCGTCCAACCCACTGCACGTTATCTACGGTACGATGGCCATTCTCGTGATCTGCACGGTGACACACTTTTACACCGTTTCTCACCTGACAGCCGTGACGGCGCTGAAGCAAATCGACCGGGAGTTTGAAAGCGTATCCGCGTCGCTGAAACAACCCACGCTCAAACTGTTTGCGCGGGTCACGGTCCCGGTCTGCCTGCCGGCAATCCTGGACATTTCCATCTACCTGTTCGTGAATGCTATGACGACGGTTTCCGCCGTGGTGTTCCTCTATTCACCGAAAACATCGCTGGCCTCGATTGCGGTCCTGAACATGGATGATGCCGGAGACATCGCACCGGCTGCAGCAATGGGCATGATGATCTTCTACACCAATGCTGCTGCCAGAGTTTTGCATCTGATTGCCTCAAAAGGCATCCTGAAACGAACTCAGGCGTGGCGCACCCGGTGATAGAATTGAGTGTTTCCAAGTGCAATGCGTTGTGAAACTGTCGATCTGCGCCAGCAGATACGCGGGCGTTTCTCTCAGCCGCTATATCAGTACCGCATTGCGGCTGAGTACCTGCCCGGGGACCACTCAACATGCATGACAACCGGAATGTTCTGTTCATCATCATCGACCAGCTTCGTGCGGACTGCGTTTTTGGAGAACTGGCGGATTATGTGGATCTGCCCAATCTGCGCGCCTTCGCAGAGGAAGCCGTCAGCTTTCGACAGCACTATTCGGTTGTGAATCCTTGCGGTCCGTCGCGAGCCTCCATCCTGACCGGACAATATGCGATGAACCATCGCTCCGTGCGAAACGGAACTCCGCTTCGCCACGACACACCAAATCTTGCTACCGAAATGCGCAAATCCGGCTACATGCCGCTGCTTTTCGGCTACACGGATACGTCACAGGACCCGAGGCACTATCCGGCTGATGATCCCGCGCTGAGGTCTTACGAGTTTCCCATGACCGGGTTTCACGAAGTTACCGAGATGCGGCTCGAGACCTCCTATCCATGGCAGTCTTATCTGATCAACAAGGGCTACAAATTCAACACTTACTGGGACGTCTACAAACCGGTCTCGCCCGACGGCGGTGTGCCGAAACTCAATGATCCGGCGATGTACGCTGCGAAGGACAGCGATACGGCATTTTTGACCGACGCCTTTCTGGCGGCGATGCCCGCCTATGCCAAAGAAAGCTGGTTTGCACATCTGACATATGTCCGGCCACACCCGCCTCTGGTCGCCCCGGCCCCCTTCAACGACATGTACCCGCCGGAAGCACTTCCCCTGCCAAACAGGTTAGATACGAAGGCGGCGGAAGCGGCGCTGCACCGGTTCTTTGTACCGGCAATCAAGAATGCAAGCGTTGCCAGTTTTGTTGAAGGATTTCCGGATCTCGTAGACACGGACGACACTATCAAAACCCTTCGTGCGATTTATCTGGGCCTTGCGTCGGAGGTCGACCAGCATATCAGGCGAGTGCTTCGGTTCCTCAAAGACAGCGGTCAATATGACGATACCCTGATCGTCATTACCGCCGATCACGGTGAGATGCTGGGGGACCGGTACAGCTGGGGCAAGACGAACGTCTATGACGCGGCCTATCACACCCCGTTGATTGTCCGCGTACCAGGGCAGGATGAACACGCCGGGCAGGTCATTCAGGAATTCACTGAATCGATAGACCTCTCACCAACGATCCTCGACTGGGTTGGCCAGGACATCCCAAATTCGATGGATGGCAGGTCGCTCCTGCCTTTCCTGCAGGGCAGACGACCGGACGACTGGCGGACATACGCCTATGCGGAACTGGATTTTGGCGATCCGCTGAAAGACACCCGCTGGCAGGAGGAGCTCGGCACGAATGTGTTCAACTCCAGTCTTTGCCGGACGCGAGATGATCGTTTCACACTCGTGGAGTTTGCGGCGGATCTGCCACCGATGCTGTTTGATCACGCCAAGAGCGGCGAAATGGAGAATGTCGCGGATCAACCGGAATACCAGGCGGATCTGAACCGTCTCACCCGCCGGATGCTTCGTCATCAGATGCGGTTTCGGGATCAGACCCTTTCCTTGAGCATGATCACGCCGAACGGGCCAGTTAGGCTCTCGCGCCACGACAAGAGCAATCCGACATGAGAAATGCACTCCACCTTGCAACTAGATGTCGAACGCAATCGATCATTCATAAGCGCGTCTGAGTTGCTCAAGTTCGGAACTGAGCAGCTTTGCGAATTCGGTTGTCAGGGCCGAAGGCGGGCGGTGGGCCGGTTGCATGATCGAGACCGAGAGGACGACTCTCGGTCTGAACCGCCGGAAGACGACAGGTCCTGGCTCTGGCCGGGATTTAATGTAACCGGCTGCGGTGAGTGGATCGCAGACGCAGTAGCACAGACCTTTTTCAACGAGCGTCAAGGCAGGTTGA
This sequence comes from Roseibium sp., assembly GCF_025698965.1. Classification (GTDB taxonomy): domain Bacteria; phylum Pseudomonadota; class Alphaproteobacteria; order Rhizobiales; family Stappiaceae; genus Roseibium. Next base: position 41 of record NZ_JAILWL010000554.1, on the reverse strand, counting down.
AAGGTTCTGAGCTCAAACCGATGGACGAATTCCGCCTTCTG
>NZ_JAILWL010000553.1 GCF_025698965.1 Roseibium sp. | reverse complement strand
CCGCAGCCTCGGAAGCAATCAGAAGGGCTGCCGCACCATCATTCACACCGGAGGCGTTGCCGGCGGTGACGGATCCGCTTTCCCGAAAGGGTGTTTTGAGACCGGCAAGAGAGTCCAGCGTGGTATCTGCGCGCGGATGTTCGTCCTTGTCGACCAGAATTGGATCTCCTTTGCGTCGGGGAATCATGACAGGCACGATTTCCTCGGCAAGGCGGCCTGACTGCTGGGCCTTTGAGGCGCGCTGCTGGCTGCGCAGCGCAAAGGCATCCTGATCTTGTCTTGATATGGAAAACTGTTCGGCGACGTTCTCCGCCGTTTCCGGCATGCTGTCGATGCCGTATTGGCTTTTCATCAATGGATTGACAAAGCGCCAGCCGATTGTGGTGTCAAATATCTCCGAGTTGCGGGAAAACGCGGTTTCAGCCTTCGGCATGACAAACGGTGCTCGTGACATGCTTTCGACGCCACCTGCAATCGCAAGATCGATTTCGCCGCTTTTGATGGCACGGGCTGCAGTGAGAACTGCATCCATTCCCGAACCACACAGTCGATTGAGGGTCAATCCCGGAACCGTGTCCGGCAAACCCGCAAGAAGCGAAGACATGCGCGCGACGTTTCTGTTGTCTTCACCGGCCTGATTGGCACATCCGAAAAAAACATCGTCCACTTCCGCCCAGTCCGTATCCTGGTTGCGTTCCATCAGCGCCTCGATTGGAATCGCACCCAGATCGTCTGCACGAACTGACGAAAGCATTCCTCCGAAACGACCGATGGGTGTCCGGACATAATCACAGATGTAAACGTGGTGCATGAGTCTGTTCCTGATCGTTGTACGGACGCGGCAACACTTTCACCGGCCAGATTGCTGCTGGCACATGTGTTGCCGCAATTCCGTCAGGAAGGCAAGTTCGCATCACGGTTTTTGCGAATGGGGTGCGGTTACTGTGATGTTTCCGGATGGCGGAGGATGTCGTCTTCCTGCAGATAGGTACCGGACTGAACTTCAATCATTCTGGCCGGGATCTTGCCGGGGTTATGCAAGGTGTGTTTTGCACCCAGCGGAACATAGGCCGACTGGTTTTCCGCAAGCAGCCTTGTCTCGCCATTAATTGTGATTTCTATCGTTCCGGAAACCACAATCCAGTGTTCCGCTCTGTGAAGATGGCTCTGCAATCCGAGCCGCTTGCCAGGTTTGATCATCATGGACTGGACCGAAAACCGGTTCCCGGAATTGATGCGTTCGGTATATCCCCACGGCTTGTAGGCGCGGGGATGCCGGTCGACTTCGTTACGGCCTTCCGCCTTCAATTGCTCAACGATTTTCTTGACGTCCTGGGCCTTGTCCTTGTGTGCGACCAGAACGCTGTCGGTGGTTGCGATAACCATGACGTCTTCCAGACCGATGATCGACACGAGCCCCTGTTCTGCATATGCCAGGCAGTCCTTGCTGCTAAGGAAGCGCGTGTCGCCAAGACCGGTATTGCCGCTGTCGTCCTTTTCCAGAACCGTCCAGATGGCAGACCAGGACCCCAGATCGTCCCATTCGGGGGCAACCGGTGCACACACGACGTTGTCTGCTTTTTCCATGATTGCGTAATCGATGGAAATATTCGCCAGTTTTTCAAATCCATCCTTGTCGATCCTGGTGAAGTCCAGGTCGCTGTGACGGGTTTTCATAACAGTGACGATTTGTTCGTAGAGGTCGGGTTGAAACGCTTTGAAAGCGTCAATCATCGTCTGCGCGGAATAAAGAAATATACCCGCATTCCAGACATAGCCGCCGTCCTTCAGAAAAGCCTGGGCGCGCGGAAGGTCAGGTTTTTCGACGAAGGCTTCAACCGGGCGTACAGGCTCATCGCCGGGCTCGACTTTGATATAGCCGTAGCCGGTATTTGGTTCAGTAGGTGTAATGCCGAACGTGACGATCGAGCCGTTTTGCGCTGCTGCTTGTGCGGATCGTACCGCATTCAGGAAGACGTCTTCCTTGCGGATCAGGTGATCGGAGGGAAGCAGCAGGATCAGGGCATCGGGATCGGTTTCGGCCGCAATCAGTGCCGCCATCAGGGCTGGTGGAGCGGTGTTCCGACCGACTGGCTCCAACAGGATCGAGTTGGCTTCGATCTCGAGTTCCGACAATTGCTCACCGATCAAAAACCTGTGATTGTTGCTTCCAATGACAATGGGTGACGCAAATCCGGGTTGATTGACCCGTTTACAGGTCTTCTGAAAAAGGCTTTCTCCGTCAAACAGCGCCAAAAACTGTTTTGGCCGGTCGGTACGCGAAAGCGGCCACAGCCGGGAACCGATACCACCAGACAAAATGCAGGGAAATATCATGATCTAGTTTTCCTAATGTCGGAGAGACGCTTTAATAATCATATCAATAAATGCTTCCAGATTGATAAACACCGCGAGATCGTGTTGCAAGTTGTTGGTTGCAGGCTTGACGCGGAATTGTGTAATAATGTAACGCCGTGGCCGACCCACAATTGCTCAAGGCAGGTAAGCTCAACCATGACAGAACCCGAGAGCCAACTGATACGGCTGGACCGTGCAGGCATTCGCAAGGGCGGTGAATGGCTTGTGCGCGGTGTGGATCTGTCGGTTTCGGCCCGCGAAATCGTGACCCTGATTGGCCCGAATGGGTCGGGGAAATCCACAACCGCCAAATTGGCGCTTGGAATTCTCAAGCCGACAGAAGGCGCGGCATACCGCCAAAGAGGCCTCAAGGTGGGCTATGTACCGCAAAAACTTTCTATCGACTGGACGTTGCCGTTAAGTGTGCAGCGGTTTTTGCGGTTGACCAATCCTCTTACCGAGGCGCAGTGCCGAGACGCCCTGGAGCAGACGGGGGCATCACGGCTCATCAACGCTGAAATGCGAACCTTGTCAGGTGGCGAAATGCAGCGGGTGATGCTGGCGCGTGCAATCGCGCGCCATCCCGATCTCCTGGTTCTGGATGAACCGGTACAAGGTGTCGACTATGCAGGTGAAATTGCGATTTACGATTTGATTTCGGACATCCGAAATTCGCTCGGTTGCGGTATCTTGATGATCTCGCACGACCTTCATGTCGTCATGGCTGCGGCCGATCAGGTCATATGCCTTAATGGTCACGTCTGTTGTCGGGGAACGCCATCGGATGTGAGCAAGAGCGATCAGTACCACGCCTTGTTCGGAGCCAGGGCAGGGGCAGGTCTCGCGGTCTACGAACATCACCATGATCACGTCCACCTGCCCGACGGCCAGGTCCGCCATGCAGATGGCTCGATCTGCTCCGATTGCCCGGGAGAAAATCATGATCACGATCATGAAGACCATGGCCGTGAAACTGAAGAAATGCGCACGCGCGGCAGGGTAACCAATGCTCGATGATTTTTTTACAAGGGCTCTGGTGGCCGGGGTTGGGGTTGCACTTGTCGCAGGACCACTCGGATGCTTCATCATCTGGCGGCGAATGGCCTATTTCGGCGACACGCTATCCCATGCAGCGCTGCTCGGCGTAGCCTTGTCACTGCTCTTTGAAGTAAACACAACGCTTGCTGTAGGCGGAGTGTCCGTCGTTCTTGCCCTTATGCTGCTGTCCTTGCGGAGAAGCGACACTCTGTCTTCAGATGCGATCCTGGGTCTTCTATCGCATTCCGCACTCGCACTCGGGCTGGTGAGTCTGGCTTTTATGACCTGGGTGCGTGTGGATCTTCTCGGCTTGCTGTTCGGCGACATTCTGGCCGTGACCAGAATGGATATCGCGATGATTTACATCGGCGGGGGCCTCGTTCTTGCAGTCTTGATCCTGGTCTGGCGGCAATTGTTTGCTGCAACGGTAAGTCCGGATCTGGCTGCGGGTGAGGGATTGCGACCGGAACGGGCAGAGTTGATTTTCATGCTGATGACTGCCGTAGTCATTGCAATTTCGCTGAAAATCATAGGCGCGCTTCTAATTACAGCATTGTTGA
>NZ_JAILWL010000552.1 GCF_025698965.1 Roseibium sp. | reverse complement strand
AATGGCGATACCTGTATCGAGCTATCGACAAGCATGGAAATCCGGTCGATTTCCTGCTCACAGCAAAGCGCAATCTGAACGCAGCCAAGCGGTTCTTTCGAAAAATGTTGCAGGATGCTCCGCTGCTGTCGCCGGGCAAAATCGGCACCGATGGTGCCGGTACTTTTCCTCCGGCCATCGGGGACGCGGTTGACGGTGGCCTGCTTGCTTCGGATCCGGTGCATTATGTGACCAAGCATTTGCAACAGGGTATTGAGAGCGATCATTTTAGGGTGAAAAAGAACATGCCGAAGGTCGGCGGGTTCCGGTCGTTCAACTCAGCCAGAAAATCCATCGCTGGCTTTGAAGCCATGCTGTGGCTCAAGAAGGGCTGCGACTTTACCGGTCAATGGAGTGTCCGCGAGCAAAACGATCTGCTGGAGGTGCTCTTCGGACTTGAAAAAGTTAACGAAGCCTGAAAGGTGCTCCCGAAACGGGAGAAATCTGTCCGTCAACGAAAGTTGCAACAGGCCCCTCCTAGTTGCCCATCCACGCGTCGATCTTTAACTGAAGTTCCTCCGAAATTTCGGGGACCTGACCTGTGTCGGTCTCGGACAGGTTGCTTAGAACCAGCTCTTCCAGTTCGGTAGGAACTTCCACACCTTCAATTACATATCCATCCTGGTAGCGCGACGACAAGAAATCCTTCCACTTCGGATTGTCAATCACGGCTCGGGGCAGAGTATCAAACATGGACAGCGTTTTTTCCTCAATGATGTCACATTTGATCGCCTGCCTGCACAGAGCACCTTCGGGCCATTTCGGGCAATACTCTACGATATTGCAATTTTTCCCCGGCACCATTTCCGCTATTTCAACGGATTGAAAAAAGATGATCTCAGGATTTTCAGGGTCTCCCCAGTAAAAGCGATCCCCCGGCTGTGACACTTGCAAAACACTGTACTCATACCCCTGAACCGGCAGTTTTTGTTCCTTTGGCCAATAAAAATGTTCTTCATTTACCCCAAAAGTGCCAGATCCACCGCCGGAATGATAAAAGCGTATTTCAAATGTTCCATCTCCGTCCAGATCCACGGAATCGGCCTCATTACCGCACCACGCTTCGTGTTCGAAAACTGTGAAGTCTTCTCCTTCTAAACGGAACAGGACAAGTCCAACGCCTCCATTGGTGCAAAAAGTCGCATAGTGCACCTCCAGCTCTGGGAAATGCCCCATTGAACGCGGTGCGCCGTGCCTCTCCTCGAGATCTATAAAAATCTTAGCGGCTTTATCTTTCTGATCCGCTAGGGTTGGGCTGCTAAAGGCAATGCAAGCTATTATTGAGGTCGAAAGAGTGTTCAATATGGTTTTCAGTTTCATAATTGTGTCCTTTGAGTAGCAATGTTTACCCCAAGATCGATCTATAGCTTTCGGGTCGCCCAGCAGGTGCATGCAGGATTACGAATAGTGTCTTCGGATAATTGGATTTTTAACGTGACAGAGATTGTTTTTGTCCCAAGTGTAGCCAACCTTGGCCTTGCTTCCAGAAAACCTCGCCCGCCGGGCAACGCGGTTTGGACAGCAGGTCTCCCTCTGATCAATGAAGTCATCATTAAGCTTGCGATAGCTACACTCCCTACCCTTTTCCATCCAAGCTTGTCGGATGAGGTCGATCAGGCGAACGACTTCCTTTGACCAATTGCTGCAGCGGGTTCTGCAGCCAGGTGTAAAAACCAGTTGGATGGATGCGCAGACACCTGCACGGCGCTTGCATGGAAAGTAGCGGGCGATACTCGGGTAACAAGCGCGCTCCTCAGTGCCCTCGTGTTGGCTCCTGCTTCAGTCGCCAGATCTCCGCTGCCTGATCGCTCTCACCATGGACACTAGGCGTCGAGACTTTCTTTTGCAAACATGGGACGAATGTGTATTCACGCTCACACAATTCGAAACTTCCGCAATCAGATAGCCCCGTTCGGTGATCTGCGCTACAGCACCTTGTTTGAAATCGTCACTGAATTTTCTTGTGCCCATAAGGACCTCCGTGCCTCAATTTTAGGAAGAAAGGCGTCGGTAATTTTGGGATAATACACGCGTCGCTCGGAGTGCGAGGCAACGACATGTGAGGTCGGATGAACTATGAAAATGGGAAACCTTGGAATCGTTGTTGACTTACCCCCTGCCAAAGCAAATCTGGCCTGCGCTTGCAGCCCTTTCGCCTTTCCGTGTCGCCTCAGAAATGACGTTTAGGTTTTCATCAAGTCGCAGTACTCGAATTGAATCGAAGTAGTGATCTTTTGTGCCCCAACATCTTCCTGTCGTGCGAAGGTATTTTGCGTACACAATCTGGAACTCTAGAACTGCACCATCGGAGGCGTTGGTAACTTGCGACAGCCTTGCATACGAACTGTCCGCTTCCTGTTTTTCGACAGTGCAGGGAAACTCTTTAAGGATTATGCTATCTGAAGTTTCCAGATCCAGAATTTCCAATGGTACAGTTCCGTTATTCCGACAACTACTGGAGCGGTTGGCCAAACGATTGTTGAGCAGGAAATCTTCCTCGTAGACTTCATGGATCTTCTCTTCAGTACCAGCATCTACAACCCAATAATCATTTCCCAGCTTCCGGATTTCGTACACGCCGTCGAATTTTGGCTCAGCGCCCGCTGGAATACTCGCTGGATCGACCCCGTCAGATTCGTAGTTGAAGGTCGTATATGAAAGACTGCTATGTATACGCTCCAAATCCTCGACGGCCTGAGCATAGGGGCCGTGATTGTCTCCGGTCCTGAGTTTCTCAGGCAAATTGGCCAACTTGCTGAGATGTTGCCGGAATTCCTTGACACGTTTCCACCAGACTTCCCGGTCATCCATGCCGCCTTTGTTTTCAGCGTCAAACCACGCACGTGTCCATGCCTTGGGATCTCGATTCTTAAGATCAATCCCATAACTGCGATTGAGCCCCTCGATTAACCGCTCATAGGCAACCCCGAGCTCCCTGTAAGTTTCCCGGTCATAGCCGCGCATGTATTTTTCGTGCAGGACATAGAAATTCAGCTCAGCGTCCTCAAATTCAACGCCCGTCAGTGTCAGGCCGTTTTTCCAAGCCTCTTTGGCGGTTTCCTCGGGAACGAACACATTCTCGCGACCGTGTTCGAGGAACAGCTCATCCCAGTCAGGGCTGCCGGGAACGTTGAAAGACCAGCCGCCGGGATTGGAGGTCGCGCCAACATCGGCAATCAAATCGACGAGTTGATAGTTTCTCCCACCAATTTTGGTCGCAAAGGTCATCCGCAATTTGACTCCCGTTAATCGAACTTCCTTCTGCAGATCTTGTGTCAACAGAGCGTACCGCATGGTTGGATAACTCCGCCCACGCTCTGTTAATTCCGGCAAAGTAACCTGACCGTCAAGATTGTCATATTTGAAACGGAGGGAAACGACGGGTTCCCTGAGCAAGAGCCCCAAGCGCAGGTCTGCTTCCCAATCAAAGTCGAGGAATGCCCTCTTGGTGGATGAAACGCCCCCTTCCACACGATCTCTGCCGGCGAGGTCAAATTCCATGGTCTGTGAATATACGGGCGATGCGAACAACAGGGTCAACAATACGGTCAATGCCAACAAGCCGCCATGACCGTACGCCGATACAAGCCTCACTACGGTTATTGCTGAACAATTGACTTGCGTTCCTCGGTAGTCTTGGAGGTTAGACGCGTGTCGATGACCGCCAGATTTTCGAGCTGAAGCTCTTTGTCCTCGGGAACAACAAACGGATCGGTCACCACCAGCCGGGTATCCTCGTAAATTACCATTTTGTGCCCGAATGGCGCGTAGAGGTCCAACCAACGTAACATCACCATTCAGTTAATATCATGGGAAAGTGGTGGCGAGGAGGGGCTGAACCCCCCGAGGCGGTTTCACTATATTGCCAAATGCCAACTACTAAATTTTTCCGTTATATGAAAACGCTTTTGATGGCATTGAACTTGGCAAAAGAA
>NZ_JAILWL010000551.1 GCF_025698965.1 Roseibium sp. | reverse complement strand
GACTGCTGCGGCAGTGACCAGTGTTTCCGGTCGCGGCGTCGGTATGGATGTTGTGCGCAACAACATCGAGTTGATCGGCGGTACGGTGGACCTTCGTTCAACACCGGGCAAAGGCTCCAGCTTCATCATCAAGATCCCGCTGACCCTTGCCATTGTTTCGACGCTGATCGTTGAAGCAAGTGGTGACCGATTTGCGATCCCGCAGCTGTCGGTGGTCGAACTGGTCCGCGTACAGACCAATTCCGAACACCGTATTGAGCGGATCAAGGACACGCCTGTCCTGCGCTTGCGCAACAAGTTGCTGCCTCTGGTCCATCTGTCACAGTTGCTGGGCATCTATGAAGGTGAAAACGCAGACGAGGCCATCGATGCGGACAATGGGTTCATTGTCGTGATGCAGGTTGGCAGCCAGACATTCGGCGTTGTTGTTGACGGTGTCTTCCATACGGAAGAAATTGTGGTCAAGCCGATGTCGACCATGCTGCGGAACCTGGAAATGTTCTCGGGCAATACCATTCTGGGTGATGGTTCCGTGATCATGATCATCGATCCGAACGGCATTGCCGGAGCAATGGCAAGCCACGCTTCCAGCGCGGTTGCCGAATCCCAGGAAGACGATCAGGAAGACCTGCAGCGCAGGGCCATGTCGGGCCAGAACGCGATTTCGCTTCTGCTCTTCCGTGCCGGGGCGCCGGAACCGAAAGCGGTACCGCTTTCACTGGTCACCCGTCTGGAAGAATTCGAAGTTTCGAAAATCGAGCGCTCGAACGGTCGCGATCTGGTGCAGTACCGCGGTGCGCTGATGCCGCTGGTTTATGTCAATGACGGTGACTGTCACAAGACGGAAGGCACGCAGCCGATGCTGGTGTTCTCCGACTCCGGCCGTTCCATGGGTCTCGTGGTCGACGAAATCGTCGACATTGTCGAAGATCACATGAATATCGAAGTCGGTTCGGAACGCCCGGGCGTTCTCGGTTCGGCTGTTGTGAAGGAACGTGCCACGGAAATCCTCGACCTCGGCTATTATTTGCCGCAGGCCTTCGAGGACTGGTTCATGCGCAAGGAAATGGATATCGAGGCGCTGACGAAGAAGGTTCTTTTCGTCGACGACAGTTCCTTCTTCCGGAACATGCTGACACCGGTGCTGAAGGCGGCGGGTTACGATGTGACGACCTGTACCGGACCGCAGCAAGCCTTTGAGCTTCTGGAAAACGGCGACAAGTATCATGCGATCGTCAGTGATATCGAGATGCCGGAGATTAACGGGTTCGAATTCTGTGAATCGCTTCGCCGCGATCCACGCTTCCGGAACATTCCGATCCTGGCATTGTCGTCGATGGTTACTCCGGCTTCGATCGAGCGGGGCCGCCAGGCCGGCTTCGACGACTATGTCGCCAAATTTGACCGTCCCGGCTTGATTGCCGCTCTGAAAGACGTCTTCTCCGGTGAAATGGGAGCTGCAGCATGAGTGTGCTGGAACACAAACCGACCGCAGACCAGAAAAACGGCAGCGACATGATCCAGTATGTGACGGTGGTTATCGGAGGCCAGCTTTTCGGCCTCCCTATTTCCCAGGTCCATGACGTGTTCGTGCCTGAAAGCGTCACCCGGGTGCCGAATTCGGCACCTGAAGTGGCGGGTGTTCTGAACCTGCGTGGCCGTATTGTCACGGCGATCAACATGCGTCGCCGCTTGCACCTGCCGCCGCTGGAGGACGAGCAGATGATGGCTGTCGGTATTGAATACAAGCAGGAAAGCTATGGTCTTGTCATAGACACCGTTGGCGAAGTTCTGACCCTTTCCGCGGATTCGTCGGAATCGAACCCGTCCAATCCTTGTAGTAGATGACTCGAGTGTCATCCGGAAGGTGGCCCGCCGCATCCTTGAAGACATGAACTTCGAGATCACCGAAGCAGAAGATGGTCAGCAGGCGCTAGACGAATGCAGAAAGACCATGCCGGATGCGATCCTTCTGGATTGGAACATGCCGGTCATGGATGGTCTGGAGTTTCTCACCAGCCTCAGGGCTGAAGAGGGTGGCGAGAATCCAATCGTTGTTTTCTGTACGACGGAAAACGACGTAGCGCATATTGCCCGGGCAATCCGGGCCGGTGCCAACGAGTACATCATGAAACCTTTCGACCGGGAAATTGTCGAAGCCAAGTTTCAGGAAGTCGGTCTTATTTAGTTTCGAGTTGGGCGGTCTAAATGGCATTTGCGCAAAGAAGTGTGTCTGCGGGCGCGAACCCGGGTAGTGACCCGATTAAAGTAATGGTGGTCGACGACGCAGTGGTAATTCGCGGGTTGTTGACCCGCTGGCTGGGGGAAGACAAGGGGCTGAAAGTTGTCAGTTCCCAGCGAAACGGAAAACTCGCCGTTGAAGATATAGAAAAAAGCAATCCCGACGTTGTCGTCCTCGATATTGAAATGCCGGAAATGGACGGCATGACCGCTTTGCCGCTGATGCTCGCCAAAAAGCGTGATCTCGTTGTCATCATGGCGTCGACCCTGACACGGCGGAATGCGGAAATCAGCTTGAAAGCCTTGTCGTTAGGTGCGGCTGACTACGTGCCGAAGCCCGAATCCACGTCAGAAGTCACAACTTCGATCGACTTTCGTCGAGAGCTGATCGAGAAAGTGAAGGCCCTTGGTGCACGCGCGGTTCGCATGCGCGGTCCGGCTCGTACCATGCGTGCGGAGACCAGTGCAGGACGTACGGCACAGCCCGTCAGACCTGTTTCTGCACGGCCGGCACAGGATACGCGGGCAAGCTTTCGCGGAGCTGCCAAACCGGCAGCTGCAGCTGCGTCTTCCGGCCTCAAGACACGACCATATTCGTCGGCCAAGCCGCGGATCCTGGCGATCGGATCGTCAACAGGCGGCCCGCAGGCTTTGCAGGAGGTGATGAAGGAAGTCGGCACGGCCATGAACGATGTGCCTGTGGTCATCACCCAGCACATGCCACCGACCTTCACATCCATTCTTGCAGAACATCTTGGCAAGGCCGCACTGCGTCCTGCCAAGGAAGGCGAAGATGGCGAAGTGCTCAAGGCAGGCAACATCTATGTTGCGCCAGGCGGCAAGCACATGATCCTGGAAAAGGATGCCGGCGCTGTCAAAATCCGTTTGACGGACGGACCTCCGGTCAACTTCTGCAAGCCCGCAGTGGATCCGCTTTTCGACAGTGTCGCCAAGGCATACGGCTCTGCCAGCCTTGCAGTGATCCTGACTGGCATGGGGCATGACGGCGCTGACGGGGTCAAAACGATATCCTCCGGTGGAGGTAGCGTAATCACGCAGGATGAGGCAACCAGCGTTGTCTGGGGCATGCCAGGCGCTGCGGCGCAGACCGGTGTGTGCAGTGACATCCTGCCGCTCAATCAGATCGGTCCGAAGATCGCGCGCGTTTTGAAGGGGAGCACACGATGACCCCGAACGAGTTCGAGTTTCTGAAAAACTTTCTGAAGACACGATCCGGTCTGGTTCTGTCGAACGACAAACAGTATCTGGTCGAAAGCCGGTTGCTGCCGATTGCACGCAGCTCAAAGTTGGAAACCTTGAGTGCGGTCATCCAGACGATGCAACGCGGCGGGAACCGGGCGCTTGAAACCGAAGTCATCGAGGCAATGACGACAAATGAGTCGTTCTTCTTCCGTGACAAGACGCCGTTCGAACATTTCACGGATACAATGCTGCCGGCTCTGCTGGAAAGCCGTGCGTCCCGCAAACAGATCAAGATCTGGTGTGCTGCCGCCTCCAGCGGACAGGAACCTTATTCACTCGGTATCTGCCTAAAGGAAGCTGCGGCGAAAATGCCAGGTTGGCGGTCGCGTATCCTGGGGACTGATCTGTCGCAGGAGGTGCTTGAAAAGGCGAAGACCGGTCTCTACAGTCAGTTCGAGGTTCAGCGCGGCCTGCCGATCCAGATGCTTTTGAAGTATTTCGAGCAGAAGGGCGACATGTGGCAGATTGATGCGGGCATGCGGTCCATG
>NZ_JAILWL010000550.1 GCF_025698965.1 Roseibium sp. | reverse complement strand
GCCTTTTTCCTGCACGGAACACTTTCGATCCTCGGGATTTCGGTCATCCTCGTGCATTCGGCAGAAGCCTTTTTTGCCGTCAAGATGCTGGGAGCAGCCTATCTCTTCTGGATCGGTTTGAAAGCCCTGCGAGAAGCGTTTTCCAGGAAAGCCCTTGCACCTTCCGTCAAACCTGCCAAGCGAAAGCGCACCTTGACCAAAGCCTTCGGGGAAGGGTTCCTGACCAATGCGCTGAACCCGAAAGTCTCGATGTTCTATCTTGCTGCCTTTCCGCAGTTTATTCCCGCTGGCGAAGGTGCGATGACCGCCGCGTTCTCATTGGTGGCCATTCACTCGTTGATCAATGCACTCTGGTTCGGCGCTATGATTGTGCTGCTTTCCAAAGTCAGCAATGCGGCAAGGAGCGTGTCATTTCAACGCTGGTTAAAAGGTGTGACTGGTCTTGTCTTCATGGGCTTCGGCCTGAAACTGGCAACTTTGCAACCCTGACAGGAACTGCGGACCGGGCTCGTTTCAACGGCAAACAAAAAACATCGTCAGACCCCTTGCCAAACCCCCGGGCCCATCTGATATAAGGCGCTCGGGAGGTTGGTGGTGGACGAGCCACTCGCCAACCGGGTCAGGTCCGGAAGGAAGCAGCCCTAACGAGCCTCGGCACGGGTCGCCGTGCCAGCCTCCCACCCTTTAATATGTCTTATACGTTTGTCAGACACCGCCGATACCGTGCGGTGTTTTTTGTTTTGTGCCTTTCCAGACCGGTGCGTAGAACAGTAAGCTTGACTCATTGGTACATTGTTACCAATATAACAAACATGACCAAATCTGTTGAACGGGTCCAGACCGGAGTGCGTCTGGAAAAACGTCTTCTCAAGGTTCTTAAGGGTCTTGCGGAGCATCTGGACATGTCTCTCGGTGACCTGATCGAAGGGCTGGCGCTGCACGCATTTGAGAACAAGCCGCCTTTTTCGGAAGAAACGCTTGGCAAGATCGCGCAATTGAAGAGCGTTTACGACCTCGATCTGAGCGCTTCTGACAGCCACAACCTCCAGGATAATTCAAATGAGACCTGAGCTTCGGGACTATATTGAGCTGACGGACAGGTTCGAGGCGCAATCCGTGGATGCCGGGACATTCACTCATGTCGATCACATTGGTGTCGCCTGCCGGATGCTGAAAAAATACGACTTCCTGGAAGCGGCTGCGCGCTATGGCACTGCCCTTCGCGCGATAGCAACAAAGGCAGGGGCGCCGGACAAATTCAACACGACCCTGACACTTGCCTTTCTGGGGGTCCTGTCGGAGCGTATGGCAGAGACACCTCACGAGACCTTTGCGGAATTCCTGGAGAAAAATCAGGTTCTTGTCTCCCGATCTCTTATAAGTACCTGGTATTCAAGCGATCGCGTTGGCAGCCAACTGGCCAGACGGGCCTTTTTGATGCCGGATCGGTTCAGGAACTAGCTGACTTGAGGTTTGCAGCTATTGTGAACTCTCCCCCAACCGTTCACAGAAAAACTTTCAAAAGGCCGTCCACCTTTTTGAAAAAGTCGCTATTGTGCGGCTCATGGATGAAACAGGTTTTCCGCAAGAAGGCGCTTCTGCGCCGGACATGACCAGCAACGCTGCGACAGGCAGTCATAACCAGGATGGCGCATATCGCGTCCTGGCACGCAAGTACCGTCCGAAAACCTTTGAGGACCTGGTTGGCCAGGAACCGATGGTACAGACGCTGGAAAATGCGTTCGACACCGGCCGCATTGCCCAGGCCTGGATGCTGACCGGTGTCCGTGGCGTCGGCAAGACGACCACGGCCCGCATTCTGGCCCGTGGACTGAACTATGAAGTTCCAGGTGAGGCCGACAAGCCGACGGTCAAGCTGACCCAGGAAGGAACGCACTGCAGGGCGATCATGGAAGGTCGCCATGTCGATGTCATCGAGATGGACGCGGCGTCCCATACCGGCATCAACGACATTCGCGAGATTATAGATGCTGCCCGGTACCGTCCGGCGACGGCGCGTTACAAAGTCTACATCATCGACGAAGTGCACATGCTCTCCAACGCAGCTTTCAACGGTCTTTTGAAAACGCTGGAGGAGCCGCCCGAGCATGTGAAGTTCATCTTTGCGACCACCGAAATCCGCAAAGTACCAATCACCGTTCTGTCCCGGTGCCAGCGCTTCGACCTGCGCCGGATCGAACAGTCAAAACTGATTGGCCTGTTGCGCCGGATCTCGGACGCCGAAGGCATCCAGATTTCCGACGATGCCCTGATGCTGATTGCTCGGGCCGGCGAAGGTTCGGCGCGCGATTCTCTGTCGCTGCTCGATCAGGCAATGGCGCATGGGTCCGGGGCGATCGAAGCCGAGGACTTGCGAAATATGCTCGGTCTTGCGGATCGTGCGCGGGTGATCGATCTTTTCGGTCACCTGATGGCGGGTGGGATCGAGGAAGCGCTCAACGAATTGCAGGCGCAGTATGAAGTCGGTGCAGACCCCGCGGTCGTGCTGACCGATCTGGCCGATTTCACCCATCTTGTGACGCGGATGAAGGTTGCGCCCAAGTCGGCGGACGAAGCCTCCGTCACCGAAGCCGAGCGTGCCCGGGGGCGGGAGTTTGCCGAGAAGATTTCGGTGCGTCTGTTGTCCAGAGCCTGGCAGATCCTGTTGAAAGGCGTACAGGAAGTGCAAGCTGCGTCCAAACCGCTGGCTGCGGCTGACATGGTTCTAGTACGTCTCGCTTATGCTGCCGATTTGCCGGATCCGGGCGACTTGATGGCGCAGATCAAAAACGGCCAGAACCCGCTTGGCGGCACTACGCCGTCTTCCGCTGGTGGCGCTGCTCCATCGGGCGGCGGAGGCCAGGCAATGGCTGTCGGCATGCCGCATAGTTCTTCTGGCGGACCGGGGGGCGGTCCGACCATGCAGAGCGGTGGACGCCCGCAGCTTTCTGCGATCCAGGGGGGAATGCCGGATCCGCAAACTGCACCGCAGACAGAAATCCGGCCCGAGGCCCCGCCGCAGCCGGCGTACAATCTACGTAACCTTCAGGACTGTGTTGCGCTTGCCTCTGAAAAGGGAGATATCCCGTTCAAGGTCGCAATCCGGCGACAAATGCGGCTGGTGAAGTTCGAGCCGGGCAAGATCGAGATTCAGCCGACAGAGGATGCACCTGCCGATATCGCCGGTGAATTCGGACGTAAACTGACCGAATGGACCGGACAGCGCTGGTTTGTGGTCGTCTCGCGCAATCAGGGGCGGCCAACCCTTCACGAAGAAGAAGAAGCCAATCAGCAGCAACTCCTGTCGGACGCCAAGTCCCATCCGACTGTTGCCGCGCTGCTCGCCCAGTTTCCCGGTGCGAAGGTGGTTGATGTGAAGGTACAGGCCACGGAAGAAGACGAAGCGGCCATGGCCGATCCGATTTTGAGCGATCCATTGCTCAATGAAGCGTTGGGCGAAGACGAAGATGATTGATTAGAAGTGATTGTTCTTCTACACGCTTGTTCCCAAATTAGTTAAAGAGACAATTGAAAGGGCGCGCGGTTCGCGCCGCCTCTGCAGTTTTCAAGGAGAGAGCCGATGGACTTCCTCAAGATGATGAAGCAGGCCAAGCAGATGCAGGAGCAGATGGGCTCGCTGCAGGAACAGATTCAGGACATCGAAGCCGAAGGTTCGTCCGGCGGCGGGCTTGTCACCCTTCGGCTGAATGGTAAGGGTGAGCTGAAAAGCCTGACGATCGATCCGTCTCTTCTGAAGGAAGAAGAAGGCGAGATCCTGGAAGATCTGATCATTGCCGCTCATACGGATGGCCGGGTGAAGATTGACCAGGCAATTCAGGACAAGACCCAGGAAATGATGGGCGGCCTCGGTCTGCCTGCCGGCATGAAACTGCCGTTCTAATTTCATATACGGGCGAGCGTTTATGGCACAAAGACATGTCGCGGGACCTGAGATCGAACGATTGATCCAGCTGCTGGCCAAACTGCCAGGGCTGGGGCC
>NZ_JAILWL010000055.1 GCF_025698965.1 Roseibium sp. | reverse complement strand
GAAAGCAGGACATGGCATAACCCACGGCAAAGATCAGGCCGGTGTCTTCCGCAATAGCAACCAATTGGTCGGCTTCTTCGGGGTCATTGGTCAGCGGCTTGTCACACAAGACGTCAATGCCTTGATCCAGAAACGCCTTGGCCGCATCGAAATGAACATGATTGGGCGTCGTTATCATGACCGCATCGACACCGTCGGACCTCGCCGCTTCCAGCCGAGCCATCTCGACGAAGGAGGCATAGCTCCGCATCGGATCAATGAACCAGTCGCCGGCGCGTGCGGATGCCTTGGCAGGATCAGAACTGAGAGCTCCCGCGACGATTTCCCATCGGTCGGTCATCCGGGCCGCGGTGGCCTGCGTCACCGAGATACGCCCTCCCCCAACAACCCCCAAACGCAAGCGGCGGGATTGTCTTGGAAAGGGGCCGTTATAGTCAAATGTCTTAGGTAAGATACTGCTCATGACCTGACCTCAAGCTGGCGGCTGAGCGCCATCCGGCAGCATTTCAACCGCCATGAAAACGCTAGGCGTTATTGTTTCGAACTGGTGCCACGGGTAATTCCCGTTCTCGTCGAACATGGGCCGGTGCGTATGACCGGGCGCCATCACTTCTTCCAGGTAGAGAGTGGAAAGGTCTTTCTCACGGCATTGCTGCATCTTGCCGAATCCGACGATCTGCGTATGCACTTCCCGAAAGCCCGGCACAGGACAGAACGGGTGTTCTTTGTGCAGGCCGACATTGAGGGGAATGGAAGCGGAGTGATAAATGGTGAACCCGACCTGGCCGACCCAGATTTTGGGAGACATGTAATGTTCAACACCGCGCAACCGTTCCTCGCGGCGGACTTCGAACGCCGAGGGCCATTGTTCCCGAATACCGGTCAGCAGCTCCGCGTCGTCATCGTGGGTATCGAACCGGTCAATCACGACCATTTTGTCAATACCGACAACTGAACAGCCCTCAAGGATAGCAGACTGAAGAGCTCCGATCTTCTGCGCCTCGACAGCAATGGGAGCGTTACCCAGATTGAGCACAATGGCACGGTTGCCGATTTCAAATGAAGCCTCATCCGTCACCAGGCGCAGCCCGAAAAATGGTTCGCCGATTTCCAGGTGTTTAACAGACATGGGGCGCCTCGATGAGATCTGTCTTGAAATTCAAGGGCAAGGGTAATGGACGCTCGCAGCGGCTGCTGACCGACTGATAGGCTCCTTCCCGCGGGGCTCTGTCGATTGCGGCCATGACCTCGAACACATGATTGGCAAGTGCACCGCTGGCGCGCGGCTCGCGCCCTTCGGAAACCGCATAGGCGAGATCCAGCAATCCCAGGCCACGACTGTCCACGTTGAATCCATGGCGGTTGATGGCCGTCTGCCAGTCATCTCTCCCGGCCGGACGCGGCTGATGGGTCCAGCGGGCAGTCTCTTTGGTCCGATAGAGCACCTCACCCTGGAAAATATTCGCACCATGAACCGGATCCGGGTCCGGAATGCAGATCGTTCCGTCTTCGCCATATATCTCGAAACGAGGTGTTCCGCTGTCCCAGACGTCGAAACTCATCGTCATGTCACCGATGGCACCGCTTTCGAATTCCAGCAGACTGAGTGAATGAGTGTCGACCTCAACCGGCATCCATTGTCCTTCGCGCGGGCCGTTTTCAATCATGCGTCTGTCAAAGGTTCGCCGGGACATCCCGGCAACACGCGCGATCGGGCCAAGACAGAACACCATTGCGGTCAGGTAGTAAGGCCCCAGATCCAACAGGGGACCTCCACCTCTTGCATAATAGAAGTCCGGATTTGGGTGATGCCGCTCGGTTCCGTGGGTGCCGACATGAGCAAACACACCCGTCGGCTTGCCGATGACACCCGTATCCAGTAGCGAACGAACGGTCTGCCAGCGCCCCCCAAGAAACGTGTCCGGAGCATTGCCGACGAGAAGTCCTTTCGTCGCAGCGAGTTCCAGAATTTTATTGCCGTCGGCAAGATCGGTGACAAAAGGTTTTTCTGAGTAGACATGTTTGCCTGATTGCAAGGCCCTTAGGGACACATCTGCATGGGCAGCGGGGATCGTCAGGTTAAGAACGCAATCGATCTCGGGATCAGCAAAAACGTCTTCAGGCGTACAAGCTTTCGGAATTGCATATTGCTGCGCCTTTGCCTGACTCTCTTCCAAATCGAGGCTCGCGCATGCCACGACGTCAATTTCGTGAAACTTGGCGAGTGTCTTCAAATAGATGTCACTTATCCGGCCACATCCGATCAGGCCGACCCGGAAGGATTTCGCTTTTTCATCCAGCATTGTCTTCAGGTTCGTATTTGGGGAGAAAACGAGGTGGCATCGGCCCCTTGTTGCGTCCGCCCTGTGCCATCTGTTCCCAGGCGTGGGCAAGAATGCCTACAGAACGCGAGAGGCAAAACAGCCCTCTTGAAAGGGGGGCGGGAAAACCCAGTTCGCAAAAGATCACGGCAGTTGCACCGTCGATATTCATTGCTATCGGGACGCCTCGTGAGCGACCAAGTTCCGCCTGAACCGCTTCGCCGATCTCCGCAAAGGCACCGGAAACCGTCCCCTCGTCCGCAGCTTCGCGCACCAGCAACATCAGTCTCGGCGCACGGGGATCGGTCGGTTTATGGAACCGGTGACCGAAGCCTGAAACAATCTTGCCGTGTTCCGCCCGCCAGCGATCGAGCCCCTCACGGACAGCTTCGGCGAGCAACGCACCAGTCGCCATACGCTCGGCGATATCGTAATAGAGTTCGGCACATTGTTCACCGGCACCGCCATGTACGTCACCCAGCATGTTGATGCCCGTCGCCATGACATTGTTGAGGCCAAGCCCGCAGGTTGCCGCCATCCGGGCTGTTGCAATCGACGGGGCCTGAGGACCATGATCGACACCCGCCACAAGTGCCGCCTCGAACAGTCTTGCTTCAGCATCGGTTGGCGTGCCCCCGCGCACCATGAGCCAGATCATCTGAGGGAAGCTCACATTCCCGATCAAATCTTCAATGGGTGACCCACGAAAGACAATCTTCCCGGGCTCCATGTCGATTATCGAAGTTCGCCACCAATGCCGGATCGCTTCTGCATCCGCGCTCATGTTCTTTCCTTCTCATGATCGATGTTTTGCGCAAGCAATGTTTCAAGTGCGTTTTTCATGCGCTCGGCGTCGGGCGCGTGACCCGTCAACAGCTGGAAAGCCCCGACAGCCTGCCAGAGTGCCATTGCAGTTCCGTCCATGACCCGGCATCCATGCTTGCGCGCGCGTTTCAGAAAGTCGGTCTTACGGGGAAAATAGACAATGTCGGCGACCCAGGCCTGCGGTCGCAACCGCCAGGGATCGAACACCATGCCGGGATGCTCGGCCATTCCCAAGGGAGTGCAATTTACCGCGCCTGCTACGGTTTCAAATCCAACGTCCTCAACTCCGGAAGCCGTGACAACCGGCAACCAGGACCTCAGGGTGTTCAGCTTCGATTTCAAGTCCCGGGCGCGTTGTTCCACCTGATCAACGATAATCAATCGTTCAATACCAAGATCGGCCAGTGCGAGCGCCACCGAGGCGCCGGCACCTCCAGCGCCACATTGCAAAACCGAATGACCCTTTATCGATCCGATCTTGCCCTGGACCGCCTGTCGAAACCCGCTGTAGTCAGTGTTGTGCCCGACCCGCATCCCGTCTCGCAGAATGATGGTATTCACGGTCTCGAGGTCTTTCGCCGGCCCTTCCAGCCGATGCAGAAAATCCACGACTGCCGACTTGTGGGGATGGGTAACATTGAGACCTACAAGTCCCATTTTCTCGGCATCGGCGAGGATACCCTCCAGAGCTGCGCCCGAAAGCTTCTGCCCGCCAGTGTCGATGCGATGATAATCGTATTGGATACCGAGCGCAGCGCCCTCGATTTCATGTTGTGCCGGAGTTAGAGAGGGGCCGATATTGTCCCCCAGAAGGGCTGCTTTCATCTCAACGGCATCCCTTCGGCGCGCTGAAAGCGCATCTGTGCGGCCAGCCGGATGGGTGCATTGGACGCGCCATAGCCCCGATATCCGGCACGCCTTTCGACGATTTCAAAGAAGAACCCGTTGAAAATCGGGCGGCTGTATATCTGGAAATACTCGGTGTTGCCTTCTCTGTCGTAAAGGATGTTCGCACGTCGCATTCTCTCGACAATGTCCCTGTCCAGGCCAAAACGGACACGCAGGTCGTCATAGTAGTTGCACGGCATTTCGAGACGAGGGAAACCGGCGGTCTCCAGGATATCGGAGGTTTCGAACAAGTCGTCGGTGAGAAAGGCCATGTGCTGGACGCCGGCACCGAATTGATCGGCGAGAAACGACCCGGCGAAAGTTCTGTGACCGGCTGCTCCATTCAGATTGAGCCGCAATTCGCCCTCCGGGGTTTCAAGCGCCTGGGAGCGAATGACACCTGCAGGGTCGGCGACATCAACGATCTCGCATTTTTGCATGTCAAAGGTCGTCATGTAGTAGAGCGCCCAGCTTCGCATTTCACTGCTGGCCATGGTCTGGGCAACATGGTCAACGCGGCGCAATCCTGCCGGGCATGTAGCTGCCGTTTTGCTGACCGGTTCAAACTCGATATCCCAGACCCGGTGCAGATCCGACTTTTCGTCGATAAAATGCACGACGGAACCCCCGACACCTCGGATGGCGGGTATTTCGAGTTCACCTGATCCAACCGTCTGCGAGAACGGTTCCGTGCCCAGCTCCGTTGCTCTTTCAACCGTCAGATTCGCATCGTCAACACGCACTCCCATGTCGCACACGCAAGGCCCATGGCTGAGAAAGGCGGAGTGGGCAAACCCGCTCTGATCGGAATTGATGACGATATTGATTGCGCCCTGACGCCAGAGCTCCACCGACTTTGAAACATGCCGCCGTTCCATGCGGAAGCAGAGAGATTTCAATACGCAGGCAAGTTCCTCGTGGGTCCTTTCATCCGTGGCAAACTCGATGAACTCGAACCCCTTTGCCCGGCCCCGATCAGGCAAAGAAGGGGCCCCCAGTTTCAAGCCAGGTTCAGAGCCTGATACGTCGTCGAGCAGGGTAACCAGCGAACGGTATCCGTCGCGCGTGATCTGTTCGGCTCTCACGTCCTGGTCCTGTTCATTCAGGCGCGCAATCGACCAGGCTCCCCTGTATCCTGAGCGGGCAAGCACTTTTACAAATCCCGACAGGTTCAGTCGACCAAGACCGGGCAGCATTCCGAAATGTCTCTTCAGCATCCGGATATCGGTTTCCAGTCGTGGCGCATCCGACAGCTGCACATGAAGGACGGAGGACAGATCGAGTTTCCGCAGGTCCGCCGGACGGCGCCCTCCGGCCAGCGCGAAATAGCTGTTCAGCGATAGTCCCAGGCTCTTGCTGCCGATCGCCTTGACCAGCTCGTTTGATTGCGTGTCATTTGTGATGTCGCGCGCCCAGGGGAGCGCCAGATAGGCAAGTTTCAGCCCCCGCTTTTCCGCACGCTCCGCCGCATTTGCAAGATCCTCCACAATCCGTTCGCGTCCAACACCCGGCTCCATGGACCTGGCAGACCCAACCAGCAGCAGATCCGCACCGACTGCCTCCATAAGATCGAACTTGACCTCAAGGCGATCGAATGCGGATTGCTGGTCGGGTTGTCCTTCCAGGTCATGAAAGGGTTTCAGAAGTGCGATGCTCAGTCCGAGTTCTTCCACGATATTGCTTATTTCGTTCGCCGAACCGTGGAAACTGGTGAAATCCGGATCGTGAAGTTCAACGCTCTGAAACCCCGCCGACGCGATCGCTTTCAGCTTCGACGGCAGGTCACCGGGTATGGAAGTCGTCGAGATACAGAGGGTCATCAGCCTACATATCCGAGCAACTTCGGCAGGAAGAGAACGATTTCAGGGAACAGGATCATCAGAATCAAAGCCCCGATGAGGACCAATAGAAATGCCCAGATCTCAGAAATGATCTCACGCAATGGAATTCCGGTCACAGCGTTGATGACAAAGAGCAAAATGCCATAGGGAGGTGTGATCAACCCGATCATGGAGTTGACGACAACCAGCACCCCGAAGTGAACCAGATCTATGCCCAGGTCCCTGCACGTCGGAATGAACAGCGGCACAATCACAAGGATGATCGTCGTGGCATCAAGGATGCAGCCCAGGAGCAGGACAAGGATATTGACCCCCACCAGGAACACCAGTGGATGGACGTCTATTCCTTGCAGGAATGCGGACATCATGCCCGGAATATTCTCCGAAATGACCACGAAATTCAGGATGAGTGCACCGCCGATGACAATGCCGACTGCTGCCGAAGAGCGCGCGCTTTCGACGAAGATCCTGTAAAGTCCGTGCAGGGAAAGAGCACGATAGAAAAGCCCTGCCAGCAAAAGCGCATAAAGTGCCGCAACTGCTGCGGCTTCCGTGGGTGTGGTGACACCCCCGTAAATACCGAAAAGCAGGATGACCGGCATCAGCAGCGCCGGGAAGGCATTGGCCGTGTAGCGGGGCAGCTTGCGCAGCGGTACAGGCTCTTCCAGCGCAAAACCACGCTTGCTTGCCAGGTAGTAGTTCATGGCCATCAGCACGGCGCCCATTACCAACCCCGGCAAAATACCTGCCAGAAACAACGCACCGATCGAAGCATTGGAAACGAGTGCATAAAGTACCATCGGGATCGATGGCGGAATGATAGGACCGATCGTTGCAGAAGCCGCTGTTATTGCAGCCGCATAGCCCCTGGAATAACGACCGTCCTTCGTCATCATTCCAATGATGATCTTGCCGATCCCGGCTGCATCAGCGACCGCTGATCCGGACATGCCGGAAAATATGAGCGAGGCAACGACATTGACGTGCCCGAGACCACCCTTGAACCGGCCCACGGCGGCAACGCAGAAACTGAGCAAACGCTCCGAAATCGTGCCCGCATTCATGATGTTGGCGGCCGCTATGAACAGCGGAACGGCAAGAAGAACGAAGCTTTTGTAAAGGCCCTGCAAGATCTTTTCCCCTGCAAGGGCAAGGTCCAGACCCGCCGCACCCAGATAGACGAGCGAGGCCAGGATGATCGAATATCCAATCGGTGTTCCGATCCCTGCGAGCCCGAAAAGGGTGATCAGGCACAGAGCGAGTTCCATGCTCATACCGCTTCATCCCCCTGTTGAATGGAGGGCGGTTCATGTTCGTGTCCGGGAAGGTCGTGTTCACCGCTTGGTGGCCCGTGACGCAGGATGTCGACGAAACGCCAGGCATACCTGACGATGACTGCGATCATGAAAATGAGGTAGATCGAGAAAATCGTCCGCAGGGGGATCTTGCTGCCCGTCAGCGGATTTTCCACCGTGGTGGTTTTTCGGATCTTCATCCAGTCGATATAGTCCCAGGTCGGCAGGAAAGACCAAGCCATTCCAACCACGATGGACCCTGCAGCGATCAGAGCCAGCACCTTCTGACCTTTTCTGGGCAATGCCAGATACAGAATGTCGAAGGTCACATGATCTTTTTCACGAACGACAAATGCATTGCCGAAGAATACGATCCAGACCCAGAGGATCAGGCAAAGTTCCAGTGTCCAGCCGAAGGGAGTTACGAGAACGTAGCGGGAGAAAATCTGCAGCAGGAAAGTGAAGAACATTGCCGCCAGCATGGCAGCGGCGATGGCTTCGGTCCCGCAGGTGAACCAGGTTGAAATGCGTTTCATATCAGTTCTCCTGCGGGAGCGATTGCCTGATTACTGGCCCAGTGCGTTGATTTTATCCAACACGCCTTCAGGCCATGTCGATGCGAATTCACTTTCAAGGTACATGGACTGCACCTGGCTGCGGAAGGCATCGAGATCCGGCTCGTAAATTTCCATGCCCTGCTCTTCCAGGAAGGATACGAGTTCCTGCTCTTTCTGCAGTTGCGCCTTGCGACCGGATTCGGCCGCTGCATCGGCTGCCTTTTGAACAGTAGCCTGCTGCTCAGGTGTCAGACTGTTGAAGACCTCGACCGACATAGCGATGTAGTTCAGGTCGACCAGATGAGACGTCAGGACAATCTGGTTGGTCACTTCGTAGAACTTCGCATCAACGACGGTGGGGAGCGGGTTGTCCTGGCCATCAACAGCGCCAGCGGAAAGTGCCGTATAAACTTCTGCGAATGCCATCGGTGTCGGGGACGCACCCAGCGCCTTTCCCAGGAACTGCCAGGCGTCTGTACCAGGCATGCGCAGGTTGACACCTGCGAGATCGGCCGGTGTCTTGACGGTCAGATCATCCTTGGACTGGCGCAGATTGACTTGACGACGCCCGAGATACATGACCGAAAGAAGCTTCACGCCGAGCTCTTCTTCAACCTTCTTCTTGAACGGGTCCATCAGCTCGTCATTGAAAACGGCGACCTGGTGAGCCGCATCCTGATGGACGTAGCCGGCGGTAAAGATGGAAAACTCCGGGAAGAATTGCGCCAGCTCCTGAGCAGAAGCAATGGACATTTCCAGATTTCCGCGGCTGATGGCGTCAAGCTCCGTTCCCTGAGCGAAGATCGTGCCATTGTAACTCGGAACGAAGTCGGCAAATTCGGACACCATCGGTGCAAACACGTCGCGCATGGCCACCGAGCGCTGATCGGTTTCCGAGCCCGAAGTCGCAAGACGCAGCTGCACCTTGTCTTCGGCAAAGCCTGCTGCTGAACTTCCAGCCAGCACTCCGGCGGCAACAAAGGCCGTCAGCGCAGCCCGGCGAGTAAGTTTCGTGATCATCTCTTCCTCCTTGAGATTTTCGTATTCAGAGTTCAATTTTGGAGCATGACGGATTATTAGCGTTTTGCAAGATTTTTTTAAAAATATCTGATATTTTTAACCAGCAGTCCTCAACGATCCCGGAGCCGCTGCCGTGATATCCTTTATCTCCAACCGGTTCCGGTGCTGCGCGGAAACCTGAATGGCTTCAATCACCTGAAGCGTCCGCAATCCTTCAACGCCCGAAACAATCGGCTCAGCCGTTCGAAGAATTACGTCCTTGAAGTGACTAATCTGATTGACCAGCGGATCAGAGGCATCTCGGGTCAGCGTTGTTGCCGAAAGCGGTGTCCACCAGTCTTGTTGCCTGTCCTGGTGTGTCCAGACCCGCAGGTCCGGCACGGAAAGCGACCCCTCGGAACCGCCGATAAGATAGCAACTCTCGGCCATGGGTGGATATTTCGGGTTTTCCTGAGAATTAAACTCCCAACTCCAGGGCGCAACAATACTGTCAGACACTGAAATCGTGCCGACCGCACCGTTGCTGAACTCCAGTAGAGCGCTTGCCACATCTTCGTTTTCAAATCCTCGGACAGATGGTGCTGAAACCGCCTGAACGGCCGTCACCTCACCGCAAAGATATCGGATCAGGTCGATGTCATGAACAAGGTTGACCGATACCGGGCCTGCACCCGATCGCATGCGCCAGGGCGCCGCTTCGAAATAGCTGTCGGGTTTGTAGAACCAGCAGGTGCCCTGAACCGCCCGAACATCTCCAATCACGCCGCTCTCAACAGCTTCCTTGGCTTTCTGGATCAGTGGATTGTAGCGACGATGATGCCCGACCAGCAGAGGCACATTTCTGGTCTCCGCCAATTGCACCAGCGCATGTGCTTCAAGTGCGGACGCACCGATCGGCTTTTCGACCAGAACCGGACAGCCATGCTCAATGCACGCCATTGCCTGTTCAACATGCAACAGGGTCGGCGTTGCAAGAATTATCCCGTCGACGCCGGCGTTCTCCAGAACGCCTTCGATTGTCTCAAAGCACGGTAGCCCCATGCTTGCAGCAGTGTCCCGACCATCTTCGTTTGGGTCGACTGTCGCCACAAGGTCGACACCCGGGACCAGGGCAACTGCCTCGGCATGGCGTTTGCCCACGAGTCCCAGACCGGCAATGGCGAGTCGTATGTTTGAATGCACGAATGGCTCCCAAGCAACAAATTCCGTGGCACTCCTCAGCCAATCGGCCGCCGAGCGGTATGTTCGCCGCGATGGTAGGGATAAAAATACAAATTTGCAATAATATCTGATATTTTTATTTTTGACTTAAATTTTTGAAAATTGCTCTAGTCGCCTAACTGTGATAAATGCAAGATGATTTCTATTTCATCGGCCAAAAATGATGCAGCAGACACCAGCCACAATTGGCTCCAGCACCTATCAGAAGATCAAACGCGATATTATTTTCGGGGAACTCGAACCTGGCTCGAAACTCAAACTTGAAGGCCTCAAGCAGCGTTATTCGACCAGCCCCTCAACCTTGCGCGAAACGCTTAGCCGCCTGGCAAGTGAAGGCTTTGTGGAGGCGCCCGAACAGCGCGGATTTCGCGTAACCCCGGTTTCAAAGGAAGATATGATTGAAATTGGAAATCTGCGCATTCTGCTGGAATGCCATGCCCTGAAACTGTCGGTGGAGAATGGCGATACCGACTGGGAAGGTAATCTGGTGGCTGCCCATCACAAGCTTCATCTGATGGAACAGAAGATGCTTAGCGGCGACGAAAGCGAAAAGGAAACCTGGAAACGATACGACTGGGAATTTCACCTGGCCATGATCCAGGCGTGCAACAACACGAATCTGTTGTCGCTGCACGCGATCATGTACGACAAGTATCTCCGCTACCAGATGCTCGTTCTCACGCATCGCGGTGAGGAAGCGGTCAAAGAACACAAGGACATGTTCGAAGCCGCTCTCGCGCGGGACACCAAGTCCGCGACCAAAATGCTGGAGAGCCACATCAGCAATGGTGTTGAGCATACGCTTGCGGCGATGGGATGAGAAAGTCTACTTGCTTCGACAGCAGGACCGTTTGAAGGCAGCCCTGCCCCGACTTTCCATTCACTGAGTTCATGGCACGTGCGCAAGACCGCAGCATGATCGGTTTACAGATTGAGCGCGCGCGGTTCGCGGTTTCGTCACCAGATCCTCGCGTCGATCCTTCCAATTGCACATCCCGAACGATGTCGCGAAAGAATTGATACCTGCGTTGATTCAATAATTTGATGTGCCATAATAAACTGCACGTTTTAATAGCTCGGGCTTTTATTTCAGGAGACCCGAATGCAAAAAAGGCCAGTCATATACTTCATTTTGCGATTATGTGTTTCCGTAGCAGGAGTATTCGCAGCCAGTATCCCTGCGTCAGCTCAAATCGGAATGTGGGACCCACACGAGCTTGAAATCCTCCTGACACCGAGAAGTACCCTGTCATCGCAAGAGAAGGACCGGGACACCCAGGAAGAGATTCTCTCGCGTTTGTCCGAACTTGATTCCGGTTCACCCGACTGGCCCATCTATTCATTTCTGCGCGCCGAAGCTCTTTTGGAAAGGCAGGAGATCAAGGCAGCGCAGGAACTCTACAAGGACATAATCGAAGCGTCGGCCACACGGCTGAACACCGACACACTGGGCGGCACTGCTATCGCTCCGTTTGCCATTTACCGTTGGCTCTCAATCAGCGCGCAACACCCGGACGTAGTGAAGACAAGCACGGAAGACGTCAATCTGGTAGCCAATTGGACCGTCGAACTGATGGCCTCGCGCCTTGGCTACGCAGTATCCGCCTATCATCCGAACCTCCCTCGATTGCCTCTGCTGGAAGAGACCATTTTCCATCGCCTGTCGGAAGTGGCGTTCAACGCGGGTATGCGCGATGAAGCCGCGCAGTATTATCTGCATTACCTCAGCAAGTTGCGGTCGGAAGAAAAGCGTCCTCAGGAAGATCCGCTTTATCGTTTTGTTCTGGAAGAAGACATCGCAAGCCCGGATCGGATCGCGTTGATACGCGGTCGGCACCTTGTTCAATTTGCAATAGATGAGAAAAAGAGCAGACGATCGGGCTACTACGAGAAAGCGTTTCCCTATCTCGAGCAAGCAGCGGAATCCGACGACGATCAGGTTGCTGTCGAAGCGATGTTCTGGATGGCACGAGCCATTCGGACAAACACCAAGGAGAACAAGAACAAGGCGCTCGACTGGTACGAAAATGTTTACCGGTATTCGTCTCAGAACAAGTTCGTGGAAGAGGCTCTTTTTCGGAAAGGCAACGTGTTATGGGACATAGGTGGACGATACAAGGAGACCTTCGAACAGGTTCTGAATGAGTTTCCCAAAGGAAAGTTTGCCGATGACGCCTTGTTCAACAGAGCGCTTGCAGAACTGATTGAAAACGATCTCGAGGCCGCAACACCCTGGTTCGAACAGTTACAGAATTTTACGGGAGAAAACGACCGGGCCGACAGCGCGAGCCTGTTACCGGCCCTGAACCTTATCTGGCGCAACACACCTGAAGCCAATGAAGAAGCGCGCGAAATCCTGGAGAGTTATCTGGAGCGCCATCCGGAAGGTGAACTGATCAATCGCGCACGTTTCTGGCTGGGACGTATTGCAGAAGACAGTGGCCGGGACGAAGAAGCGAAAAAGCATTTCGAGATCTGCTACGAAATGCACCCTTTCGACTATTACGGAATTCGGGCGCTCATGCACCTTCACTCCGGGAAGGATGCGCGCAGACAATTGCTACCGGAAAGCGCGGAGGTCAGGGCAATACTCCGCCGTGCCTATGGGCAGGCTCCATCGACGATCTTTGACCCTCAAGCCTATTTGCAAGACCGCCAACAGACTTCCGCAGACGCGCAGGAAATTACGAAAAAGTCCGGTAAATCCGACAAGAAGAACCCGTCCGGAGTCTACAAGGAACGTGTCGATTCCGCCCTTGCCAGCGGGCTCTACCAGGCTGCGATGAAAAGCGAAAACCAATTGTTGGCGTTTGAGGCAAGTCGCAGGGTCGAAGAATTCGCGCCGGCAGAAATTGACGCCTACGGATTGTTCACTCGCATTGCCGTCATACTCTCTCTCAGGCAAGAAGCAATCACTGCCGTCGCGGTGAATGACACACCGCAAATTCGGCTTTACATCGCCGATGCGGTTGCACGCTATGCTGCGGACTGGCCGTTGAGCATGACCCTTCTTTATTCAGGCACGACGACCTACCGTCCGGAAAAATCGGCGATCATGAACGAGCCAGGCTTTCTGCGCACTTCTTATCCGACGGTTTACGAGGACACCCTGTCGAAGCAGGCAAAGGAGCATAAAGTCAAAGCGAATCTGCTTTATTCCGTAATGCGCAACGAAAGCCGGTTTTATGCGGCCGCACTCTCGCACGCCCAGGCTCTTGGACTGTTTCAGTTCATTCCCAGTACATTCGACAGGCTCGACCTCGAAGAATGGGGTGAAGGCAAGCCCGGCAAAGGGTGGCGCCTTTTGGAAAAAAGCAAAAGCCCTGACCGGGTCGCCTTCCTGCAGAACGCTGACAATTCGATTTTTCTCGGGGCCAAATGGTTTGGAAAATTGCTTTTGCCCGACAATAACGACAACGCGTTACATGCGTTGATGGAACATCACTCAGGTGGGCCCAGGGTCGTGGCATGGAAAGAGACCTGGGAGAACAGGGGCTGGCTCGATGATGTCGAGTTCATGGTGGAATCGTTCAGGACTGTGGATCTGCCGCCAAAAGGTGTTTTCAGCTGGGGCATCGAGGCGCGAGTTTTTGTTCGAGGTGTCGTGACCGATTACATCATTGCTAGCGCACTGGGACTTTACGAAGAGCAACAGGACTAACGCAATACAATCAGACTAACAGGTAGCCCAAATGCCGGACAAGGAGATCGATGCGCCGACTGAGACCAAGGAAAAGGCGCAGACAATTTCAGAGAAAGAAGAGCCCAAATCCGCTTCTGAAGGGAATACGGAAAAAAGAGATCCTGCGCTGATTAAACACCTGAAAGTGGCGGCGGCGGCCATAACTATTTTAGCCACGATCTCGACAGGCGTTCTCGCGATCATGAAGGGTTGGATTTCTTTTCTTAATCCAGAAACTCCCAAGCAAACAAACGGGCAAATGCGCGACGATCAACCGGGTATCACTGAACAGGTGAAGAAATCGACCGAGACCAGCTTTGAATGCATCGATCTCAATCCCCTGATGCCCAATGTCATACCTCACTACTTGCTCAACTCGATCGGATCGGAAAATTTTCCCTATTGGCTGCGAATTGAAGGCAAGAACAAATGTAAGAAGAAATGGCGCGTGGTAGTCAGTTTCGAACCGGAACAGAATGTTGTTCTGAAAGGGCAGAGAACAGAAATTGAAATCGGTCACTTAGCTGCTTTCGGCGAGACGATTACACCGGATTTTACGCTTCCAAAGAATTTTGTAGAAAAAATATCCATTTCCTGGACTGTCTTTGAAGATGTGACTCAGGAAAAACTGATCAGCAAAAGCATCAGGGCGAATGTCCTTCCTCCGCATACGGTCTCATTTGATTTGAAGAAGCCGACGGGAGAAGACCTTGACGAAGGTTATATTCTCGCCTCTCTGGGGGCCTGGACGCGACGACGATTGGGTGCCGCAAACGATTTGGGCATCAGCTGCAGGCTCCGCGACGAGGGGTCACGTCGTCTGCGTGAGGTCGACGCGCTCAGATCGTGTTACTCGCGGCTGTTTTCAGCAGAAGCCGGCAGCGAGGCTGTAGTGGTTTTCGATAGACACATCGAGTTTCCCGCACGCACGAACCTGAAAATACCCCCGCCAGCACACCTTTTGAAGGAAAGAGAAGCAAACTCGCTCGAAGCCGCCCTTCTTATGATGGCGGTCTATGATGTCGAGCGGGACAACAGCATCGAGTTTGAGCTTGTTCTCGTGGTTGCGAAAGACGAAACGGTCCTTTCGCAGAGAAACAAGCGCGTTTTTGTTGCCTGGCAGCACGGCAGAACCTGGCAGGCGCTCGATATGATGAAAGCGGGAACGCTTGAATTTGACGAGAATCTTGAAGTTTCCTCCGCGGAAATCGACCGGATTTTCGCGGACGATCCAAGCCTGACGCGAAAGCTCAGCAAAACAGGCGCCGGATACAATAATGATCGCAGCATTGCAGTTGCCGAGTTTCACATCGCACGCACTCGCTTCGGCATTCAGGGCCTGCCTTGAGAGCACCCAAAGCTGAAACAAGCCGGGCTACTGGCCACTATTGGGCCAAAGTCATACCATCGCTGTCTAAATGATGAGAATATGACCTAGGCGGCCTGTTCTGAAGCCCGTTCGCTCACGCCGCAGACACGCTGGTTGTGCGGCGTCACACCATAACGCCCCTGATAGGTGCGGATGAAGTGAGATGCGGATTCATAGCCGCAAGCCAGAGCGATTTCGGAGACGGACTGCTCGGTCTGGAGAAGAAGGTTCCGCGCCTTGGTCAGCTTCTGGTTGATGGCAAATTTCTTCGGCGAGACCTTCAGGTGCTTCTGGAAAAGCCGCTCAAGCTGGCGGGTTGAAATTCCAATCCTGCGCGCGATTTCAGAGGTCGGCAGATAGAAAGGCGCGCTTTCGTTCAGCAGTCTGATGGCTTCGGCAATATGCGGATTGCGAATGCCATAACGAGCCTGCACGGAAATCTGCTGGGAGGCTTCGGCGGGGCGCACACCGGAATAAACCATCATGTCGGCAACCGCGACGGCAAGATCTATTCCATGGGCTTCTCCAATCAGGTGAAGCATGAGATCCGCGGCAGCCGTGCCCCCCGACGCCGTGACAAAGGCCTCATCGGCGACAAAGACATTCTTGCACAATTCCACGTTCGGAAAATTTTCCTGAAAGCTGTCGTGAAACGCCCAGTGAAGCGCTGCCCGCCGATCTTCCAGAAGCCCTGCCTTTGCCAGAACATAAGCACCGGAACAAATTGCCCCGATCTGCGTTCCACGTGCGCGCTCGCGGCGAATATAGGACAGCACCTGTGGTGTTGCCTGTTCACCAGGATTAGGGCCGGATATCAGAAACAGGCTGCTTCTCGTCGGCAGCGGTTCCATTCCCTGATCAACCAGGGTGACAGTATTGTTGGAACATGTTGCCGTTTCCCCCGACGGAGACGCCAGCCGCCATCGGTAGAGCTCCCTTTTCTGAAGCAGATTGGCAATTCGCAACGGTTCAACGGCGCAGGAAAACGCAATGTGTGAAAACGCGTCGAGCAGTAGAAAGGTAACCTCAGCGGTGCGGGACATGTCGCTTTTCTCCGACCTCTGTCGCCTCAGCTTCATCAGCAGCCAAAGCGCGATTGTATAATTATTGTGTTGTCATTGTATTCATATTGTATACAAGCAGGTCAACAAAAATCGAACGGAGCCTTTTCATGCCTACTGTGCGCGGCACTGCCAAATCGGTTGCATATGAAGACCTGAAGCGCGCGATTCTGACGATGGAACGCCAACCGGGAAGCCCTCTGGAAGAAAGTGAGCTGTGCGACAGATACGGCTTGTCCAGAACACCATTGCGTGAGGTGCTGCAGCTGCTGTCCGGTGAAGGTTACGTCACGCTGCAACTGAACCGTGGCGCACGTGTTTCAGACATGACGCATTACACCTTGCGGGACTTCTTTCTCGCCGCACCGCTGATTTATAGCGCGATATTACGCCTCGCGGCCCAGAATGCGACGCCGGCGCAAATCACCGAGTTGAAAGACGCCCAGGAAGCATTTCGCACGGCACTGACCTCAGGCGATGTCACGGACCGGGCGCTGACCAATGATCAGTTTCACCGGATAACGGGTCATATGGCGGGAAACAGCTATCTGCAGGCCAGCCTTGACCGCCTGCTGATCGACCACACACGTATTGCGATGACGTTTTTCAGGCCGAATTCCGGTGCCAAGGAAGACAGGCTTGAACTTGCCTGCAGGCAGCATGACGAAATGATCGCCGCAATCGAGAATGGCGACGAGGAACGGGCCGCAGAACTTGCGCTTGAGCACTGGGCGCTGTCTCGCGACCAGATCGAATTGTTCGTGATGCCCGCCGGTCTGGAAGCTCCTCTTGGCGCTCCGCCGAAACAGAAATCCGCATGAGGACCTGATGACACCAAGAATGATTTTTGAGGGCATCTACACGCCGGTCGTGACCCCTTATGACGACGACGGAAACGTCGTCTGGGACGCGCTTGAGAAGGTGATCGATCATCTCGTCCAGAGTGATGTGAATGGTCTGATCTCTGGCGGTTCGACAGGTGAAAATTATGCGCAGACAACAGACGAACGCCTGGAACTCGCCCGTTTCACCAAAGACAAGCTTGCCGGACGGCTTCCGCTGATTGTCGGAACCGGCACCATGCGGACACCGGATTCAATCGCACTGGCCGAAGGCGCGGCAGCGCTCGGCGCTGATGCACTGTTGGTCGCGACGCCGCCTTATGCCGTGCCGACGGAACGTGAGAACGCGCTCAATGTGCTGACAATCGACCGGGCGGCCGATCTGCCGATCATGCTCTACAACTACCCGGGCCGGATGGGTGTCAACATGGGCGAGGAGTTTCTCGACCGGGTTGGCCGCTCGCGCAATGTCTGCGCGATCAAGGAAAGTTCCGGTGACATCAACCGGGTCCATCTTCTGGCCCGCGACTATCCACATATTCAAATGTCCTGCGGCATGGATGACCAGGCTCTTGAATTTTTCGCCTGGGGCGCGCGCAGCTGGGTCTGTGCCGGTTCCAATTTCCTGCCCCGTGAACATGTTGCGCTTTACCAGGCCTGTGCCGTCTCCGGCGATTTCAACAAGGGTCGCCGCATCATGTCCGCCATGATGCCGCTGATGCGGGTGCTGGAACAAGGCGGCAAGTTCATTCAGTGCGTCAAACACGGTGTCGAGATGAGCGGGCTTTACGCCGGTCCACCAAGACCGCCGCTGAAAGGGCTGAACAAGGACGACAAACGGCAACTGGAACAGGTCATCCGGGTTTTGAAATCCACCATTGAAGACATCACGGCGGGAGCATGAACATGACGGATCTTCTGACACGTGAGGAATACAGGGCTCTTGCGGCCAAGCTCGCCTTCCCGACAACAGCCTTCATTGATGGTGGCTACCGGCCTGCGCAATCGGGAAGAACCTTTGCCACCGTCAATCCTGCGACGGGAGATACCCTGGCGG
The DNA here is from genome assembly GCF_025698965.1 of Roseibium sp. GTDB lineage: Bacteria > Pseudomonadota > Alphaproteobacteria > Rhizobiales > Stappiaceae > Roseibium. The sequence continues at coordinate 1,760 of NZ_JAILWL010000055.1, read as the reverse complement.
AGATTGCGGCCTGTGGCACCGAGGATGTTGATTTTGCCGTGGAGAAGGCGCGGGAAGCCTTTGAGGACGGCCGCTGGTCGAGACTGCACCCGGCAGAGCGCAAGGACATTCTGATCCGCTTTGCAAAACTCATTACCCGGAACCGGCGCGAACTTGCAGTGATGGAGAGTCTCGACAGCGGCAAGACCATCCTTGACTGCGAAACGGTAGATGTACCGGAGACAATCCAGTGCCTCAAATGGCACGCGGAAGCCATCGACAAGATCTATGATCAGGTCTCTCCAGCCTCCGACGACCACATCGCGATGGTCGTGCGCGAACCGATCGGGGTCGTCGGTCTGGTCCTGCCATGGAACTTCCCGCTCTTGATGCTCGCCTGGAAAATCGGTCCTGCCCTGGCTGCCGGTTGCTCCGTTGTCGTCAAGCCGGCGGAAGAAACGTCCCTGACTGCTCTGCGTGTTGCGGAACTTGCGGCGGAAGCCGGTATTCCACGCGGTGTATTCAATGTTGTGCCGGGTTCCGGTCCGGATGTCGGTGAGCCTTTGGGGCGTCACATGGATGTCGACATGATTTCCTTCACGGGCTCAACAGAAACCGGCCGTCGATTTCTGCGGTATGCAGCCGACAGCAATCTGAAGGAAATCGTTCTGGAAATGGGTGGCAAGAACCCGAGCGTCGTTCTCAAAGACGCGGAAAACCTCGACCGCGTTGCCTCCCATGTGGTCAATGGTGCGTTCTGGAACATGGGGGAAAACTGCTCCGCAAGCTCACGCCTCATCGTGGAGGAAGACATCAAGGATGCGTTGCTGGAGCGGATCTTAGCTCATGCCCGGGAATGGACCATGGGCGATCCTCTGGATCCGGCACATCGTGTTGGGGCACTGGTCTCGTCTGAACATTTCAACAAGGTGTGCACCTATCTGGAAACGGATGCGAACGTCCTTATGGGCGGCACCTCCAGAGATGGTGCCTTCGTTGAGCCGACCATTTTGGAAGTCTCAAGCCAGTCGAAACAGGCCAGGGAAGAGATCTTCGGTCCCGTGTTGAGTGTTCTGACCGTGCGCGGATTTGACGAAGCGATCGAGCTGGCAAATTCAACCGATTACGGGCTGGCAGCTTCGATCTTCACGGCAAATGCTAAAAAGGCCTTGCGCGGTGCGCGTGCGATCCGGGCGGGAACCGTCACCGTGAACTGCTTCGGCGAAGGCGATATCACGACACCGTTTGGCGGCTTCAAGCAGTCCGGTTTCGGCGGCCGGGACAACAGCCTCGCCGCACATGATCAATACACTCAGATCAAAACGATCTGGCTGGACCTGTCGGACGACGAGGATGAGGCCGTCGGATGACTTCGGTCCGGAACAGGATTTTGCCGGACCAACCAGATCCGATTGTTCTGAGTGAAGCCCTCAGCGCCGATGTCGTCATTGTCGGTGCCGGTTTTGCCGGTCTGTCCGCGGCCCGGCGCCTCCAGCAGATCGACCCGGCGCTCGACGTCGTGGTTCTGGAGGCCTGTCGTCTTGCGGACAGCTCGGCCGGTCGGAACTCCGGGTTCATGATCGATCTGCCGCATGAACTAAACTCCGAGGACTATGCCGGCGCAGGTGACGATCAAGCGGTGACCACACTGAACCGTAGGGCCATCTCATTCGCTGCCGGCGCGGTCGAAGATTATGGTATTGATGGCAATTTCTTTGACCGCGCCGGCAAGGTCAATGGGGCCGCCAGTCCCAAAGCAGTCGCCCACAACAGCAGCTATG
>NZ_JAILWL010000549.1 GCF_025698965.1 Roseibium sp. | reverse complement strand
ACGATGGCGGACCGCTGACTGCCCACGCGCTTGTCCTGCGCAACCTGATGAAAGAGGCGGAAATCTTCCTGCCCGCGACGTTGCTTCTGACGTTGGATTCAGCATCTCCACTTGCATCGTTCGCTTCACTTGCCTGGATCGTTGCCGGGTTGCTGGTCCCAATTCTGGATCGATACCGCCGCCGGCTTGGAGACATGATGGCCGGCACACATGTCATCCACTTGCCCGTTCCGGTCCTTCTCAAGGACCTGGCCACGGACACGCCCGTCGTTACCGAGGACAGAAAGAAATTCATCTTTCTAGCCCACCAGCTTGACCACTACGGCGCCTACGAGCTGCAAACCCTTGAAACTCTGTTGCGCGCGCAAGGGACACAGCCCGCGACCGGCATGTCCGATAAGCGAAACGCGACGGTCGAAGCGATTGTGGAGAAAATTCGCAAGAAAATCGGTTATGCGAATCCGGTCCAGCCGGCAGACAGATTGCGGTTCCTGCAGGCTTTCTACAATGCTCAACGAGAGCATCTAGAGCAACGCCAGCTGTTCGGCGACAGGCGCGAAAACAAGCACTATGCGAAAGAAGAAGAAAGATAACTGGGTGCTCAATAAGAACCAAATCAATCAAACCGGCTTTGAGGTCGACCTTCCGAAAATTCCGCTCAAGGCCGGTTCGATCATTGCCGAGAGCTTTCCAATATTCTTCAGATGTTTCAGTGTTATTCTGATCTTGGGTTACATACCAACAGCGCTTGGACTAGCCGGAAGCAGCTTGCTTATCGGTACAAATGCCGCGCTTGGACTGGAAGAGGCAAAGTTCGTCACACCGGGTGACACCATCAACTTTATTTCAGCAATGGTTTTGGAATTTGTCGTCGCCTCCGTGACAACCGCCTTGCTGGTTCAGCTTGCCTATGATGCAAAGCTTCGCAGAACTCTGCATTTCAAACGATACATTTTGCCAACACTGAAGGCCTTTCTTCCGATTGCCGTACTTGGACTCATTGTGAGTGTTCTTTCTGTCCTCGGAATAATCGCCCTGATCATTCCGGGTCTCTGGATTTCCGCAGTTTTCATAGCGGTTCCGCCAGCCATTGTTATTGAACGGAAGGGGTTTGCTGCCTTGGCTCGCAGCGTACAGCTCACCAGGGGATACAGATGGCCAATCGCATTGGTGTTGGTGATGGCAATTGTCTGGTCAATTGCGTTTGAGTTCTTTGGCCAGTTTTTGGTTGGTCTTGTCGATTTTGAAGATGGCGTCTCACTTAGAGCAACTGTTTATTCTGTAGTTTCGACTGTTGGGGTTGGCTGGCCGGCAATCCTTACTGCCCTGACCTATGCCAGGCTGCGTGAGATCAAGGAAGGCATCAGCGTCGATCAGATCGCTGAGGTATTCGAGTAATGAGCCATTAACCTGTCTGGCAAGATTTCCGGGTTGTTTCAAAATTCAGGGTCTTTCACTTGCTTGTTCGGTCTCCACAATCCATGGTCGCGGACAATCGAATTTTATGCTTAGAATTCACGGCCTTTGCAAAACTGCCCGGGCTTGCAGCCCAACAGAATTTTAATGAAGACCAACCTTTTGTAGCGTCATAGTTCTACTCAAATGGAGCAACTGAATGTCTGATACGACTGCAGCTCATGCGAAGCCATCGCTTGGTGTCGGTGCCATTATCGGTGAAAGCTTTTCGATCCTGTTCAAGTACTTTGTTCAGGTCATCATCATCGGTTTCGTGCCAAGCCTCATCGGCATCCTGATCAGCGGTGCGCTGATCGGCTTTGATGCCACGCTTGGGGGAGAGCCGGAACTGAACGATGCCAGTAGCGGCATTGCCTTTGGTCTGACCCTGATTGTCGATATCGTCGTCTACACCATCACAACGGCATTGCTGATACAGCTGGCCTATGACGCAAAGCTTCAGCGTCCGGTGCAGCTGACCCGCTATTTCGGACCCGCATTGAGTGCGGTGGTTCCGCTAGCTATCCTGAGCATCGTCGCCGCCATTCTCACCGGTCTGGCCTCGATTGCATTCATCGTTCCAGGCCTTTGGGTGTATGCGGTTTTCTCGGTCATGGCACCGTCTGTCGTAATCGAACGCGCCGGATTGGGAGGGCTTGGCCGCAGCGCCGGTCTGACCAAGGAATACCGCTGGCCAATTGTCGGTGCGATTATCCTGATCATTGTCTGTTCCATACTCATCAACGTCGTCGCAACTTTCCTGATCGGTCTCATTGGTTCGGCCGGAGGCGTAGTTCTGGCGGCGATCCTGTTCGCGGTTTTGATGACCGTCGGAACCGGCCTCGGCAGTATTCTGATCGCTCTCATCTACGCGCGTTTGCGAGAAATCAAGGAAGGCGTCAGCGTCGACCAGATTGCGGCGGTGTTTGACTAAAGGCTGCGTTGGAGCGCGGTGCATCGTCACCGCGTTCCGGCATGTTTTCCGAATGTTTCAAAGCGTGTGGTCCGTTTGACAAAAATTAAGGCAGCCGAATTCGCTTGCATGATAGCAGTCCTGCCAACTAACAAGATCAACACACACTGTCCTCCGGAGCATTCCGCTGAAACTGATTGCACATAACCTGACCATCGACCGTGGCGGCCGCCGGGTTTTTCAGGATCTGTCTTTTTCCCTGGACCAGGGGTGCGCTTTGGTCGTGACCGGCGCCAACGGTATCGGCAAGTCTTCGCTCTTGCGCACTCTGGCCGGACTGGTGCCACTTGCGAAGGGCGACATGAAGCTGGAGGGCGGTGAAGACGAAAAGCTGCCGCAGGAACAATCCCATTACTTTGGCCATCAGGATGCGGTCAAACCGGCATTGTCCGTCCTGGAAAATCTGCGTTTCTGGCAAAGCTTTGCCGCATCCTCGGTAACAAGTGCATTTTCTGGCAACACAATGTCACCGCCGGAAGTACTTGAGACCCTTGGCATCGGCCACACTGCACATTTACCGGCAGCTTACCTTTCAGCCGGCCAGAAGCGCCGCCTGTCTCTGTCCCGTCTTCTGGTAACACCGCGCCCGATCTGGCTGATGGATGAACCGACATCGGCACTCGACAAGGCTTCAGAAGCACAATTGCTGAGCTTGATGAACGATCACCTGTCCTCGGGTGGCATGATCGTGACGGCAACTCATAACGATCTCGCCCTCGACACGATCAAGGTGCTGCATCTACAGGCAAGCGACCCGGTGTCGCAAACGCCCGAGGAGGCCTTGTTATGACCGGCTGGGCTCTTGCACTTTTTCAACGCGACCTGCGCCTTTCGGTTCGCGTCGGCGGCAGCGCCCTTGTCGGCGTGCTCTTCTTCCTGGCTGTCGTCACAGTGATCCCATTTGGGGTTGGTCCCGACCTCAATCTCCTGGCACGCATCGGTCCGGCAATTCTCTGGATCGGCGCCCTTCTGGCCACGCTGCTCGGCCTCGACCGCCTGTTTCAGGCAGACAGGGACGACGGCACGCTGGATCTGATGCTGATGGCCGGACGGCCGCTTGAACTGGTTGTCCTGATCAAATGCCTGGCCCACTGGATTGCAACCGGGCTGCCACTCGTCGTGGCCGCCCCGCTTCTGGCAATCTTCCTCAATCTCGACCCTGTTGCCATGGGCGCAGTCACGCTGACCCTTCTGGTCGGTACACCGGCTCTGACACTGATCGGCGCAATTGGCGCCTCACTCACAGTCTCGCTCCGACGGGGTGGTCTGCTTCTTGCCGTTCTGGTAGTGCCATTGGCGATCCCTGTCCTGATTTTCGGAGTGAGCGCGGCCGACGCCGCGATCCATGACCCTGTCCCGTTCATGACCCCGTTTCTGATCTTGTGCGCGCTGTCGCTGATTGCGGCTGTGGTTGGTCCGGTTGCATCTGCCACTGCCTTGCGGTTCGCGGCGGACTAGTTGTGAGTTCTGAGGAGGTTGTTCATCCGGATTGAAAGCCTGAAGGTGTTTGTCGCCAAACTCTCACCGGAAGGTTTCAAGGATGAACAACCCACACAAGAATGCCCGAACGACGCCGCTTG
>NZ_JAILWL010000548.1 GCF_025698965.1 Roseibium sp. | reverse complement strand
GGGAAATTCCTGTTCCTCGAAACTTGAGCCGCGTTCCCAGTCCAGCATCACGACTTCCTCATCCGACCGGATGAACAGCGGTAATATATGCTCGCCCTGTCGTCCGGCTTGCCATCCGGCAGGGTCGAGCGTGTTGACGCGGATGAAAGCGTCGTCGTTCGATTGCATCTGGCGCAGCTTCACCAGGATGACGGCGCCAGGCTCGCTGGAAGGTACATGGCTGGAACCTGGAGGATTGCGGACATACATGCCCTTCGGAAAATCTCCGCTCTCGTCGGAAAAGACACCATCCAGAACCAGAAATTCCTCGCCCATGTCATGCGTATGCGCTGAAAATGCCGAGCCGGGCGCATATCGCACGAGGCTGGTTGCCCGGGCAACTTCGTCTCCGTCCCGTTCCAGCATGCGCCTTTCGACACCTGCCATCGGTGAAGGCACCCATTCGAGGGTCGCACTGTCGACGACGGCGCGTTCGGTCAGATCGGCGTGGATTTTCATCAAGTCTCTCCCTCTTGATGGCTTGTCTCCAATTAAAATGGATTATAGGACGCGTATTTGAAGGGGCACGTCATGAATTGAAAGTTACCGTTTATCCTCTTGAGGGGGAAACGGTGGAATTCTGGGAAAACCCGTGTTTATGACGCGCCCGCCTTTGCAAGTCGTGTGGAATCATGCTGACTACCGCACTGCACGAATTCTAATGACGGAGTTGCCGCAAGCCCGGTGAGAGCATTCTTGGGCTGAATTAGAGCGCTTTTGAAGTGATTGTATGACGGTTCAGATTGATATCGGGGAAATGACTGGCGGTGCACGTGCAGGGCTCGACTTGGAAGAGCTTCTGGCGACACGCCTATTGGTTCAGGGCAACTCCGGATCCGGTAAATCTCACCTTTTGCGGCGCCTTCTGGAACAGTCCGCCACCTGGGTGCAACAGGCGATCATCGATCCTGAAGGTGACTTTGTTTCGCTTGCGGACAAATTCGGTCACGTTGTGGTCGATGCGGTCGGCACCGAAAAGGACCTGCAGATGATTGCAGGCCGGGTGCGCCAGCACCGCGTGTCCGTCGTTCTTAATCTGGAAGGTCTCGACGCCGATCGTCAGATGAAGGCCGCCGCCGCTTTTCTTGACGGCCTCTTCGACGCCGATCGTGATCTCTGGTATCCGATGCTGGTGATCGTGGATGAAGCCCAGCTCTTTGCACCGGCTGCTGCAGGGGAGGTCACCGAAGAAGCCCGTCGCCGTTCTCTGGGCGCCATGACCAACCTGATGTGCCGAGGTCGAAAGAGGGGGCTTGCCGGGATTATCGCGACACAGCGCCTGGCAAAACTCGCAAAAAACGTTGCCGCGGAAGCCTCGAACTTCCTGATGGGCCGTACGTTTCTCGACATCGATATGGCAAGGGCCGCGGACCTGCTCGGCATGGAGCGCCGCCAGGCCGAGAGTTTCCGCAACCTGGATCGCGGACATTTTATCGCATTGGGTCCGGCGATGTCGCGCAGACCGGTGCCGGTTAAGATCGGGCCTGTTGAAACCATGGGGCGAGGCGGCAGTCCGAAGCTTATGCCTTTGCCCGATCAGCCAAAGGCCGAGGCCAAGGATCTGATCTTCACCCCGGGGGAAGGGGAAGCTCCGCCGGTGCGCCAGCGCTTTGTGGAACCGGTCGCGTCGACCGGTGACGTTCTGGATCAGCTCACGAGTGCAGAACAGGCCAGTGAAGACGCAACTCCCCAGGCAGAAAGCCTTCTGGACTTCGGAGAACGGGAAGAAAAGATCTCGGAGATTATCGCCGGTATCCTGGAAGACGAGGAAGCCGCCTTCCAACCGATCGCAACGCTTTATCAGGATTTTCAGGTCCGCTGCCGGATCGCGAAACTTGCCGGTGGCACGCCTGATCTCCAGACCTTCCGCGAGAAACTTTCCGTGGCCCGTGCCGGGGTTGAAAAGGGAGAGGTCGATGACGGCGCCTGGGCACAGGCGGAACTGATAGCTGCGGAATTGCCGGACGACATGCGCGGCGTCTATCTGTTGCTTGCCAAGGCCGCGCTGGCCAAAGCGCCGTGTCCGGGCAATATCGAGATTGCCACTGCTTACGGAACCCGGTCACCGGGCCGGGCACGATGGTTGCTGAGCCATATGGAAGAACGCGGTTTCCTGGTGTGCGCGACGGACCTGCGCGGCAACCGCATCGTCACACTGACCGATCTCGGCTGGCAGACGGCTCCCGGTGACGAGGCCGCCGCCTGAGCGCTGCGGGAGCTTTTTAACCGGTCAACCCGGAAATTTTTCGAATGCAGGCAGGTCCTGAAGATTGTTGTCCCAATCAGCTCTGCTCGCCGTAAAGATATGTCCATTGGGCCGAAGGTCAGGCGCGGTGTCGAGGCTGCCTGCCGGAACAACCAGCAGCTTTCCGTCCATTTGAAGGTTGGGTACGGCTGAACCGCATTTCGCGCAGAAGCTCTTTTTGTGACGTGTTTCAGGCAAATTGAAAGCCGTCGCAAAGTCTTCTCCAGCCAACCAGCTAAGCTGTGCACTGGTAGAAAACAGGTTGGCCGCATGTGCGGAACCGGTGTCCTTCTGGCAATGTTTGCAGTGACATAGAAAGAAGCTTTCAAATTCGCCTTTGATTTCGAATTTGACTGTGCCGCATAAACAAGAACCAGCGTGAACACTCATGAGGAATCCCTTTGAATTGAAACAGCTTATGGCCGGAGTACCAGATACTCCGGTAAAATCGAACAAAATCGGGAACCGTTATTGGTGAAGTTCACCCAATTTTTGCGGCGATATAAGTCAGATTGCAGGCCGCATCCGATTGCTTGCTGTGCCTGTATTGACGGGGTCGATCGGTTTGCGTGCCAGCAGATAATCCAGCTGGGACAATTCCAACGTTATCCCGTCAATGGTTCGACACAGCACATTTTCCATATAGCTTCCTGCCGGTGAGCGTTCACGGATCTGGATTGCCCGATCCCGGGCCTTGCGCAAATAGGTCATCATCATGCGCACCTCTTCAGGTGTCACGTCAGTGGGTGAGCGAGACCCCAGAAACGGGGCAGACGAAGACAACGCGACAGCGTTGTGCGCACAGGCAGGGTGAGCAAATTGCATCGGTGACCTCAAATGTTCCTATTTTGTTCTTTTTAGTATAATTGTCGCGTTTGATCAAGTCTTCTTGTCGCGACAGGGCAAGTGGACGAGTGTTACCGATCAGAGCAATGGCAAAATAGCAAGCCCGCGCAAAGAGATGCGCGGGCTTTCGGAATCAACTTCTTGAAACGGTCAGGCGGCCGTCTTTCCCGCATCCAGAGCAAGGGCATCTGCCGTTTTTCAGATGAGATCCTCGCCGGATTTTTGGGACGTGTCCTGCGCCATGAAGGTGGCCGCGAAAACGAGTGTTAGAAAGCTAGTTATAAAGGCACCACTCGAGGCGAAGAAAATTCGAATTCTAAGAGAAATGCAGGGCTCCGATTGTGCGTTTGATCGGATATTGCCTGTATCAAGCAAAGCAAAGCCTACGGTTGCATTTTCTTTCAATTCCAGGGATGGAGGTGGGGGGAGAGGCAAAACTCTTTGAGGATGCCGCTTGAACCGGGAAAGAAATTTGGTTACATATGCAACTAAATTCATCTCTGAAGCCGGAGGACGTCATGGATCAGAGAACGGAAGACACCCGAACTGCCCAAAACAGCGGTCGCAATTCATCCGACCTCGAATATATGCCGGGGTTTGGAAACGATTTTGAAACCGAGGCTCTGCCGGGCTCGCTGCCGCAGGGCATGAACAGTCCGCAAAAATGCGCCTACGGTCTTTACGGCGAACAATTGTCCGGAACAGCGTTCACGGCGCCAAGCCACCAGAACGAACGGACCTGGTGCTATCGGATACGCCCGTCGGTCAAGCACACGCACCGCTTCGAGAAAATCGATCTTCCCTTTTGGAAGAGCGCGCCGAACGTGTGTGACGATGTTGTTTCGCTCGGTCAATATCGCTGGGACCCGGTTCCGCACACTGACAGGGAGCTGACCTGGCTGA
>NZ_JAILWL010000547.1 GCF_025698965.1 Roseibium sp. | reverse complement strand
GCAACGAAGAGTGCAGTTCCATCAAAGTTTGAATATGAACCCATTTAGGCGCGCTCTATAATCATAGATTGCAATTCAATAGGGTTTGTCCCGAACTTACATTGGTAGAGATTGGGAAGCCAAAAGGCATCGCCAGTTTCTTCCTACAAAGGAAATACACAATAATCCAGGTTTGGACACTCCATCGTGCCTCCTCGGCGCCATTTGTTAAAGTTGGACCTGTCGCATTTCTATGCCGCTCTAGGTTCTCATTTATGCGGCCTATGTTTCAATTGCCAAAGGGGTTTTCCACCCAGAGGCTATCGCACTAAGTCGATATGGCGTTGAGACTTTATTTTTCTCGCTGAGTTAGGGTCTGGTGAATAGTGTCGAACTCGTCTAGGGCGTTGCAAAGCCCGTCCAACGATTTGCCTGAAAGTTCCGGCGCACTCAGCAAGTCGAGCAACGCCTCGTTGAAGGCCTGTTGCAAACTGATGGACCTGTCGAGCAACGTTTCGAGTTCGATCAGCCGCTCTTCCAGCAAGCCGGTCGAGCGTCTTTCCAAACTCTCCAGCTGAGCGGTCGAATGTTCGAAAGCGTTGGTCAAGCGTTCGACCAAGCTCAGCAATCCGCGCTCGAGCGGCGTCAGGGTTTGTGGGGACAGCAGGTTCGGTGAGGGGAGATTGGTGTATGTCATGAAGCTCTACTCGGTTGGTTGGCAATTGAGTTTTCCGGCTGTGTCCCGGCAGCGTTGGTAGGTGCCGGTTTGGGTGTTGAAGACCAGAACCGGATAGTCTGTGTATGTCGTCTGATTGAAAGCCGAAGTCACCAGGGCCCATCTCAGCTGATTGTCCAAGAACAAGACCGCGCTGAGCGTCAGGGTGGCCGAAATCAGAGCCGCCGCCGACAATTTCAGCCATCGATTCTTCTCGGCCAGTCTCGCGTTTTGCTCCAGACTTGTTTTCAGCTGAAAGAGTTGCATTTCGCTCTCTTTCAAGTGCCTGTCTAACGTCGCGCTCAGCTGTTCTTGGGACGACAGGATATCTTTGCTCATTGTAGAGCTTGCGCTTTTCAACATGCGCGCGATATTCGTCTCTGAGGTCTGGAAGGCTTCGAGCAGCGAGGCGCTCTGATCCTGGTGCGATTGCTCGATGCTTTCGTTGAGCCGCTCTCTGAGCGGTCTTCTCTCGGGTCCAATCTGCATGAAAAATTTCTCCTTTGAGCCGCCAGCGTGTGTCGCTGTCCGGGTCTTTGACTGTGAGATAGGTCTTGCCCTGACGGGGCAGTTCAAAGCCGGCGCCTTCGAGCGCTGCCACAATGTCTGGCCGGGATGAGATCCGACCGGCGACGATCAGGTCCTCCAACCAATTCTGGATATCCTCGCGGCCCTGAGCCCGAAGCCTCTTTTCCGGAAGCTGCTTGATGTCCTGCGACTTGGCCGGATCTTGCGGGTCTGCCCAGCCATGTTCCTTGTTGAGCATGTCGCGCAGGCTATCCATCGCCTTCTGGTAACCGGGAGGGGCGATGTTCAGGCTCTTGCTGGATGTGAGCTCCATGCGGGGCGTGCAGAAATGCAGTTCCACACGGCCTTCATGGCTGTGCCTCACCCAGAGCATGTCGACCTGGTCGCGGCTCAGACCGGCGAAGGCGAGTTCGTCGAAGGCGTCCATGACGGCCTGCTGTTGCTCTTCCGTCGGATGATCGTCCTTATCGAAGCTGATCACGCCCGCCCGGTACGTCCAGGCGTGTGGGCAAGCATCGATCAGGGCTCTGGTATGATCCGGATTGCCCGCCAGGACTTCCGGCAGCGGATCTCGAGGCTTCATCAATGGGACGCCTTTGTCGTCGCGGATGAGATCGCGATTGCCGTCGTAGGCGAGCACATGCGAGGCGATCAGGTAATCGACCGGTGCCGCGCCGCCGCCCTTGCCACTGCGGAACATCTTAATCAGCATGATCGGCGTCCCGCTGGCGATGGCTGACGAGAAGCGCCGACATCTGGCGCTCGATGCCGATCAGCTCGGCAAGCAGCTGCAAGCCGTCGAGCTGACGCATGTCGCCAGCCGCCTGAGCGGAGTTCACGGCGCGGGCAATCTGGTTGAGATTGGTGCCGATGCGGCTGAGCTCCGTCACAAGCTGCGGATCGACCTGCGGTGTGGCACGGCGGCGAGGAGCCTTGATCTGCCCCAACGCCCCACGCAACAGCTCCGAGACGGAGATTTTCTCCGCGGCGGCGCGGCGCTTGAGATGTCTCTTTTCCTCCGTCGTGCAGCGCATAACAACCGTCTCGTCGAGACGGGCTGTTTGCGGTCCGGAGGGGTTTGAAGGGGAGGCCTGCCGCCCCTCGCAAGGTCCCGTGTCGTATGACATGGGTCGCCTTGCTCTTGTCAGATCAGCCCCAGTCATGCCGCCTCCAAATAGGTCGTTTGAGAGACCGACTGGTGAGCGATCGTGGGCAGTCTGTTCAGGAAATACGAGAGGCAGTCTTGCTCTTTGTCTGAGCCATCTTCAGGTGGCCACCTGCCGGGAAGTTGGTATCCGGATGAACCGTTCACACTCGTTGCCAGATTGAACCGTTCCAGATCGGGCAGGGTCTTTTCCGCAAGCCAGGCGTTCCATTTCTCGACTTGTGGGGTCTGACCTGCTGGAAGAACGACGACGGGAATGGTACGACGAGGGAAGGGCTTCGTGCGGGCTTCACGCGCGTTAGGTTTTTTATTTATTTCTTTCTCTTTGTTTGGTGGACAGATTTGACTGCCTTTACAGGACTCATCTGACCGCCTTTCGGGACAGATCTGTCCGCCCTCAGATGGTTTAAGGGGGACAGATTTGTCCGTCTTTTCTCTGAGCTCAGAGGCCTTTAATATCGAGGCGTCGGTGGGACGATACTCCGTATTGTGCCCGACGCCATTCCCGCGTTGAACGCTAAGCCAGCCACCTTCTTCCAGATCGCGGATGGCACGTTGGATGGATTTGACACTCTTGCCGGTTGCCTCGGCAATAGTCTTGTAAGACGGCCACGCCTTCTCGGTGTGGCCGTTCACATGTGCGGTCACGATATAGAGCGCAACGCATTTGGCATTGTCGTTGATATTGGCATCACAGCTCAGCAAACGCAGCCACTGAAGTTTCACTTCCCGGAACGGACGGCGTTCGCTCATGCGTGCCTCCCTTCCAGGATACAGACAAAGCGCGTGTCTTTGCCGCTCCAATCATCAAAAGCTCGGTGTACGGGATTTGTACGAGCACAGCGCGAAAATCGTCTGAAAATACTTGCAAAAAATTGCAGTATCCTTGCGCTCTCTTCGGAGAGTTTCTCGTAACATATTGAATTTGTGCAGATTTTTGGCGCACCCGAGAGGATTCGAACCTCTGGCCTCTGCCTTCGGAGGGCAGCGCTCTATCCAGCTGAGCTACGGGTGCTTTGCGCATTGCGGCTCGGGCCGCGTGCGGATAGAGCGTCCTCTTACAAGATCCGCTTGCCTTCGGCAATGGCTTTCTGCACCTAATAGACAAGATATCATGCGATCACACGGTAGCCGGCGTTTTCCATAACTGTCACCGGAAGACCGTCATTTACTTGTTCGCGCATAGGGCTGAATGCGGTTGCGGAGGATGTCGTAAATCCAGTTGAAGACAATTGCATAAATGAGGAAGAAGACGACTGCGCCAAGGTCCAAGGCCAGCACTTTCAGGAAACCTTCCTGAAGCACATACATGAGAAGGGGAAGCGACACAAAGATGAGGCCGAGCTCAAAACACACGCCGTGAAACAGGCGAAGAGAAAAGCCTCGCGCCAGTCGGTTGTTGCCAAAAACTGCGTCGAACCCCCAATTGTAGACAAAGTTCCAGACCATCGCGATCAGAGACATGGCAACGCTCAAGGCGGTCATGGTACCGGCCCCCTGGCCGGTAACAGCCATGGCCAGCGGAACGAACAGAACCAGCGCGATCACCTCAAAAAGGATCGAATGCAATACGCGTTCTTTGACAGTCATAAGTGGTCTCCAGACATTGGAGATGTTTTAATCAATTGAAGTGATGCATAAAAGTCAATAATCATCATAAATAGTGATAGAAGAGAGTGCCGACGGAAGGAGCAGGTCTTGTAT
>NZ_JAILWL010000546.1 GCF_025698965.1 Roseibium sp. | reverse complement strand
CAACCGAGAAACGTTATACTGCGCCAACAACACGCGCTTTTCGATTTCGACGGGACGTAACCGGTGCTCCTCGGCGCGACGCAACTCAAGCAAAACATCGTACCACGCGAGGGGTGGAAATCCTGTGGCCTTCAGCTTGGCTTCTATTCGCTCCAGAACCGCACCACTTGTGCGGACCAGGCGTGCCCAGGAATCAATCATCACCGGACTCAGTTCTTTGGAACTCGAATCTTTCATAGCCTGACTATCTCGCTTTCATGCAATTACATCAACCTTGATTTTTCATGCAAGTGCATTTATTTTAATGCAAATGCATGAAAATGGAGACCTCGAATGCCTACTCCCCTAACCCTGATCAGTCACGCGCTCTGCCCCTACGTGCAACGGGCGGCAATTGTTCTGGCTGAAAAGGACGTTCCGTTTGAACGGATCTATATCGACCTTGCGAACAAACCCGAATGGTTCCGCGCGGCCTCGCCTCTCGGCAAAGTTCCCCTGCTCAAGATTGGTGAAAGCCAGTACCTGTTCGAATCTGCCCCGATTGTCGAGTTCCTGGACGAAACGGAGGCTGTCAGGCTTCATCCGGACAGTCCGCAAGAACGCGCCCGGCACAGAGCCTATGTTGAATTCGCGTCGCAATGCCTCAATGGCATCGGAGCGCTTTACAATGCCAAGAGCAGCTCCGATTTTCTGGCAGCTGCACAGTTGCTAAAAGCCAAATTCACTCATATGAACGATCAGGTTTCAGCCTCCGGACCATTCTTTGCCGGCGAGCGATTTACTCTTGTCGACGCTGCATTCGGGCCGGTGTTCCGGTATTTTGACGTTTTTGAAACTTTCACGCAGCTGGAATTGTTCTCAAATCTTGACCGGATCGATTTCTGGCGGCAGGCGTTGGCGCAACGTCCTTCCGTCGTGAATGCAGTTGCCAGCGATTACTCAGACCTGCTGCTGACCTTTCTCGAAAACCGCAACAGCTGGATGTCCCGACTTCTGGCTGATCAGCACAATCCGCTTTGCCGAAATGAGCAGTGCGCCTAACCGATGATTGCCCCGGCGACGTTCAGCTCCTGTTTCAACGGCGGCCATTTGTCCGGGGTCGCCGTCAGAAGCGAAGGTTCCCGAACCTCGACTTCGTAGTCACGCGCCAGGGCACCCTTTGCGGTAAGCTGGACGCAGTGGCAGGCATCAAGGCCAACAAGCGTCAATCGCCCGATCTTCTTCTCTTTCAAGAATGCTTCGAACTGCGGCTCGGAGAAGGTGTCGCCAATGGATTTTTCAAATACCGGGGCTTGGGCGACATCGATCGCCCGGTCAATCCGCAGCCCTTCACGGCCCGGAGTTCCAATCCCCTTGGCAACCAGTTTCATGAGCGCGACCACCGGCCAGTCCCGGAAGATGTTCTTGATGAAAATCACGTCCTGCCCGGCCGTTCGGGCTTCGCGAATTTCCCGATTGATTTCGGCAAGCGCATTGTCGCGGACCTTGGGATCAAATCCGTGTTTGCCGGTGTTACGGGTAAAATCTTCCTGTACATCGATCACGACCAGAGCCGAGTTCGGTCTGGACGACCGGTCAATTGCGGTCCCTTTTGTCGGCGTTCCCAGTTTCCGCACACAATAAACACCATATAGAAGCGCACCGGCTGCACCCAGCACGACAAAGCCGATAAGAATCCAAAGTCCTGACATGGAACTCTCCTGTCGAAATGCACTATTCCAACGCCTTCGGGCGATCCGGATCGTCCTCGAATTCGGCAAAATGATCGAGCATTGCGCATAAGACCCGTTGTGTGGACTGCAGGTCATCGTTCGAAAACATTTCACAGACTGCGTCCATTTCGTCGTTTTCCCTGGCCCGGATTTCACCAAACGCAGACTGGCCCCTGTCCGAAAGAACAAATAGCGATGACCGTTTGTGAGCCGGGTTCGGTAGCCTTTCGACCATCCCCTGCTCTTCCAGACCATTCACCAACAACTGCACCTGCTGGCGTGCCAGAAACAGAACCCTGCCGACATCCGGAACGGACATTGGCCCGCCTTCTTCCAGCACTTCCATGACGGCGCGCATGCCCACGGTTGTGCCGCTCCCAGCCAGTTTTGCCTCCACCGCCCGGGCAAGACGCCTGTGAACCGGACGGATCAGTCGTACAATTTCATACAGCTCGGTCGTTTTGTTCATGCGTACCTCATTGACAATTATATTGTCATAATGACACCATTGTTGTCAATCTCTGTTATGCAGGAGATACACGGAAAAACAAAACCCCGGCGATGATGCGCCGGGGTTTGCTCTAATCGAGTTTTGAAGTCTGAAGACCTAAGGATCGATCAGCCGGACAGGTCCTTCCTCCACGACGATCTCGCAATTCACAGAATTGGCGATGAAACAGACATCATGTGCCTTTTCATGCATGTCGGTCAGCCAGGTCGGGTCGGGTTGCTCGCTGGCAATCAGCGTGACTTCAGGTCGAAGAACCACTCTTGTGATCGCCATCTTGCCCCGCGCCACCCGGCTCATCTCGCCTTCAGCGTTGTCCCGGTAACTGGCGACGTTGAAATTCGCCCGCCGGGCCAGATCCAGGAACCAGAGCATGTGGCACGAGGAAATCGCCGCGACAAATGCCTCTTCAGGGTCGACTGCAGCCTCAATGGATTGCGGCAAGGGCACCACTGTCGGGGAGGCGCTTGCCGGAATTTCAAGACCGCCGTCAAAGCGCCAGATATGGCCGCGGGAATATTTGTTTGCCGCGTAGTCGCCATCGCAGGCCCATTCCACTTGCGCCGAATAATAGTGCCCCGCCATCTGTCAGAGTGCCTCAACGTAAGCCTTGTAGGCTGCCTGGTCCAGCAGCTCGGTCAACTGGTCGGCATTTGCCACTTTCATTTTGATGAACCAGGCCGCACCTTCCGGATCTTCGTTCACCTTGCCGGGCTCATCCGCCAGCACATCGTTGGCTTCAACCACCTCGCCATCGATGGGCGCGTAGATTTCGCTGGCGGCTTTCACGGATTCAACAACAGCCGCCTCATCGCCCTGCGCGAATTCAGCGCCTGCTTCCGGCAGGTCGACATAAACGACATCGCCAAGCTGCTCCTGAGCATAGGAAGTAATGCCGACGGTTGCGACACCTCCTTCAACAGAAATCCATTCATGATCTTTGGAATAGTAAGTGGTCATTTTCTCGTCCGTTCCTTGGAAGATTTAAGGTTTTGGTTTGCGATGATAACGATTGGGGACAAATGGCATCTCGACGATGCAACCCGGAAGTCGGCGATTGCGCACAATCAGGTCCAGCTTCGTACCCGTGGAAGCGTGATCTGCCGGAACATAACCCATGGCGACCGGTGCCGCGATTGTCGGTGCAAAGCCGCCTGAGGTTACCGTACCAATGACGGGACCACCGGGAAGTGCGATTTCCGCCCCCTCGCGGACAGGTGCCTTGCCGTCCAGTTGAATGCCAACGCGCAGGCGACCCGGCCCGTCCTGAAGTTCCGAGCAAATGCGTTCAGCGCCTGGGAAACCGCGTCCCGCGCGGCGGCGCTTCTGTATGCAGAAAGCTATCGCCGCTTCAACAGGCGATGTGGTCTCGTCAATATCATGCCCGTAGAGACACAAACCAGCTTCCAGGCGCAGACTGTCGCGCGCACCAAGTCCGGCGGGACCGATCCGGTCGTCGGCAAGTAGTGCCCGTGCGATCGGCTCAGCTGCGCCAGCCGGAACCGACATTTCCACGCCATCTTCTCCGGTGTAGCCGGCTCGGGCGATATGGCAGGTAATGCCGTCGAATTCCATCGGCGCTGCCGCCATGAATGCCAGGTCTGCGACAGCAGGTGCATGAAGGGCGACCGCTGCGACAGCTTCCGGCCCTTGCACGGCGATCAACGCCCGGTCGTCGACAACGTCGAGTCTGATATTTTCAGGCAACCGGGTACGCAGATGCGCGAAGTCAACTGCCTTGCGGGCAGCATTGACGACGAGCATCAACCGGCCATCCTCATCTTCGGATTCGGGACGCGTCACCATCAGGTCGTCGATGATACCGCCTTCCTCGTTCAAAAGAAGAGTGTAGCGCTGACGTCCCCTGGCAAGCTC
>NZ_JAILWL010000545.1 GCF_025698965.1 Roseibium sp. | reverse complement strand
ACTGATGTAGGTGGCAATAAGCGATGGAAACCCACCACCAGAATTGGCAGCCAGACCCATCGCGCCTTCTATGGCCGGAGCGCTGCCGATGATCAGATCAACTTCGGGTTTTTGGCGTAGAGTGCGTTCCACTTCAGCAAGTTGTTCGCGCAATCCGGTGTCTGAACGTCCAACTATCTCGATTTGGACAGAAGAATTTGCCAGGCCATCTTGCAGACCTGTTTCAAGGATCGGCGACCATCCTGATTTCTCCGGCCCGGTAACCAACACCGCTGAAATCCGGTCGCCTCCTGAAGGGTGCGCTGCCGAAAGATACTTGCCAATCGCCCGGCCCATCTCCCGCCAATCAACACCAACCGCACCGCTTAAGAACGGCGAGTTAAGCTCGTTTACCAGTGCTATGACAGGAACGTCCTTCGCAGCGTTTTGAACGGCAACAAGAAGCTTTGGGTCATCGGCAGAGACTGCACCAAAGAGTACCGCATCAACCTCCCGGCTGATACAGGTACTCAACAACCGGATCTGCCTCTGAAGCGCATGGTACCCGCCAGATTCATACAGGAGGACTTCTGCCCCTGCTGAATTCGCCTCCGTGATCAGGCCGAAGCCAACACTCAGCCAGTATTCGTCCTTGAAATGAGGAACAACGACACAAATCTTTTTTCGTGCTTCAGTCTTTGGGTTTTCCGCAGCAGCACCGTTCATGAACATAATAAAACCAGCCGCGAATGCAGCGATTGCAGCACGTACCAATGGTGCATATGGTTTTGCCATGAACAAGAACCGTTTCGACAGTCAACTGCTTCAAATCTTTTCGTTCATCGTAAGCCTGGCTGTTTTGACAAGCTTGATCGCGATAGGCGCCAATTCATACCTGGCAACACAGCAGCGCGCCTTGATACAGGACAATATTCCGGCAGGAACCCTGGCCTGGAAACTCGTCGGATCCGCAAACTTCATTTCCGCACTTGCGCCGTCCTTTGCTGACATTCAAAGCAGTAAAGATTTGAATTCATTGCGTTCGTCGTTGGAACGTGAACTGGACGAATTGAATACAGACCTTGCAAAACTGGACCTCCTGTTTCCCAGCCGGACACGGCATCAGGATCAGGAAACCTTGGCGGTTCTACACCGGACAATTGCAGATTTGGTTCTGGTGACCGGTCAGAAATTACGTCTGCAGTCGCACATGCGCGACTGGCAGCTGTCTACCACTGAACTGGTTTCAGAATTGGACGACATCTTGTCCGGGCAAGTCGACATCGCCCGAGTAAGAGTCACAGCTACAATCGCCGATTTATACGATTCCCGAGCCGATATTGCAGCTAACTTGAACAGGCTGGCGGACGTGGATTTTTATGCCTACGATCGCCATTTGGAACTCAGCAGCGCAACGGACAAAGTCGGTTTCCTGTTGCTGCAAATTCCACCACAAAGCACAGCTGCAGCCCTGTTACAAATTAAAAGGGAAACCAGTGACGCCATTGGTGTCGCGCAAAGCCGGTTGTCTTATCTGTCGTCAAAGACAGCCCAGACCCGCGTCAGTGCTATTCTTCAGACCTTAAATGCGAGTTTGGAGCATGATGGCGGAGTACCCCTTCGTAGCCAAATGCTCGACAACGAACTGCGCCTCGACGATTTGATAACGTCTGTGCGTCCGCACACGGATGCGCTGGTCAACATAGCGAGCAATCATCTGCGCTCGGTTCAGGCGGCTGTTATAACTTCCCAGGCCAAGGCCAGGGACCTGGAGCGCAACATCCTGATAGGCATGATCGCCGTTTTCCTCGTGCTGGCAGGAGCTGCAGTGTATCTGTGGCGTCTTGCCCGCAGGCAAGTGGTGGTCCGTTTACGTGGTGTTGCAGAACACATCGAAGCCCTCGCACATGAAGACTATGGCCGCGATATCCCATTCACTGGGAACGATGAAATCGGCCAGATGGAAAAAGGCCTGCATGTCCTGCGGAGGCGGGCGGCCCGCGCAAGCAAACTCCGGGACGAGTTGGAAAGTGCCGTAAAGAAACGGACCGGGCAGATTGTTACGGAAATGCAAGCACATGACGCAGCGCGGAGCGAGGCAGAAGCCGCAAACCGGGGAAAGTCGGAGTTTTTGGCGATGATGAGCCATGAAATTCGGACACCCCTAAACGGTGTTATCGGTATGTTGCGCCTATTGGAAAGCGATATGCTCGATGAAGGCCGTTCCAGCCAGGTAACGACTGCCCGCGCTTCGGCAGAATATCTTCTGAATCTGACCAACGACCTTCTGGATTATGCCAGCACCGAAACCAATCGCGTAACGTTGCAGAACTCACATTTTGACCTGAGAGATTTAGTCGGGCAATTGGGTTCCTACCTCGGCGTCAGTGCGGAAGAGAAGGGTTTGAATTCTTCGGTTGAATTGGCAGAAGGGGCTCCGGCAGCTCTTTATGGTGACGTTCCCAAAATCCGGCAGATAGCCGTAAATCTCCTTTCGAACGCAGTGAAATACACACATAAAGGCCATATCTCTCTCAGCATCGACCACGCAGCGGCACCAGACGGAGATGGGTTTGTATTGAGCTTTGCCGTTCAGGATACCGGTGTCGGAATTGCAGCGGAAGAAATGACTTACATATTCGACGCCTACGGACGCGGCCAAGGACGCAAGCATGGCGACATCCAGGGTATGGGATTGGGGCTGTCTATTTCCCGCCGCCTCACCGAGAGGCTTGGCGGACTACTGAGCGTGGAAAGCGAATTGGGGAAAGGGTCCTGCTTCACGCTCACGCTTCCGCTGGAACAAGGCGATTTGTCGCAAGTCGTCTCAACACGCGAACAGGCCTTGAGGGCTGCTATCAACAAAACCGTTCTGGTTGTCGAAGATAACGCTGTGAACCGCATGGTTGCGTATGGATACCTGGACCGGCTGGGATGTAAAATCACTGAAGCGGAAACCGGAGAAAGCGCCCTTGAAGAAGCGGTTAAGGCACCTCATGACCTTGTTTTACTCGATTTGGACTTGCCGGACATGTCCGGACAGGAAGTTGCTCTAAAACTGAGGGCCCAGTTGCCGGAATGCCCGCCAATTGTAGCCCTGACAGCACATAATTTGGAGGATACCCCATCTGAACGCGCCCGATTGGGAGTTGATGGTATCCTCACCAAGCCAGTCTCTCCGCGGGCGCTGAGCGCCTATCTCGGTCAGGTGTCATCACATCCAGATTCGAACTCTGAAAATACTTCTACTTTCGCCGCCCTTCAAAGTGACATAGATGAATTGGGGGCCGATGTAACGCAAGAGATTTTGGATGAGTTCGTCAAACAGGCCGTGGCGTTGATGACAGAGCTTCAAGCAGCCCTAAGCACCGGCAATCATAAAATGGCGGAAAGGACGGCTCACAAATTCAAGGGCGCGGCCTCGAACTTCCGTTTGGATCAGCTTTGCGCAGAACTGGCAGCTCTTGAAAAAGCCACCCGCGAAAAGAACCGCCAAGACAATGCGACGCGAGAGCTCACAAAAACATGGGAAGCGGCGCTGGAAACCCTTGAGGTTGCCGCGCGGTCGCTCGGTCTTCAACTGCCGGGAAGCGCAAACAAATAACCTTCACCATGCACTGTGATTATCCAATCCGGACTAGAAGGATCCGGCTCGATCTTCTTGCGCAGTCGGCCAACGAGAACATCTATCGTCCGGTTGTCCGGTTCCCATTGCCGGTGCTGGATCAGATCCAGCAAGCGGTCACGGGAAAGAACCATGCCAGGATGCCGGGTGAAAGCGTGCAAAAGCTCAAATTCCGCCCGGGTTAGAGCTTCAATTTCCCCATTTTCGCCAACGAGGCGCCGGCGCATGTGGTCAAGATTCCAGCGGCCGATTTGAACCACCGGCTCGGCAGCTTGCAGGTTATTCGTCAGATCACTGATCCGGACCAAAAGGTTTTTGATCCGTGCAAATAGTTCACGCCGGTCGAAAGGTTTGGTGACGTAGTCATCCGCCCCCATCTCCAAACCGATGATGCGATCGATTTGATCGTCTCGGCTGGTTAGCAGAATGATGCCTACTTTCGACAGGGATCGTTGTTCGCGCGTGATGGTCAGCCCGTCCTTGCCATCAAGATTGATG
>NZ_JAILWL010000544.1 GCF_025698965.1 Roseibium sp. | reverse complement strand
AACAGACCAACCTTCTAGCCCTGAATGCGACGATTGAAGCCGCGCGTGCGGGGGAAGCGGGCAAGGGTTTTGCAGTCGTTGCCGCCGAGGTCAAGGAGCTGGCAAACCAGACAGCCAAGGCGACGGAAGAAATCTCCTTGCAGATTCAGTCGGTTCAGACCGAAACAGCAGGCTCGGTCGAAGCAATCAAGGGAATATCCGAGACGATCGAGAAAATGAACGAGATTTCTTCGAGCATTCAGGCCTCAGTGGAGCAGCAGGGTCTTGCGACCGATGAAATTGCCCGCAACATTCAGGAAGCCTCAAACGGAACCCAGGAAGTTGCCCAGAACATCGTGAAGGTGGCAGCTTCTGCGGACGAAACCGGCAGCGCCGCGCGCCAGGTGAGTGCATCCGCGCATGTCCTGCAGAGCGAAGCCGATCGCTTGAAACAGGAAGTCGACGGCTTCCTGGACAATGTCCGCCAGATCGCCTGATCGAACCACATATCGGAAAAAAAAATAGAGAACGCGCCGGATTTATTCGGCGCGTTTTTCTTTGACCAAGATCAGCAAGGCCAGTCCGACGGCAAAGAACAACAAAATGACCGACATGCCCGCAGGCTGACTGTTGGTTACCGCCGTGACGACCCCGACCGCAAGCGGGGCCATGAAGCTCGTCACCTTGCCAGAGAGGGCCAGCAATCCGAAATACTGCGTCATGTGTTCATGCGGTACGAGACGGATCAACAGGCTTCGACAGGATGCTTGCAGCGGACCGGAGACAGCGCCAATAACCGCGCCTAGACCAATAAAGACCTGTTCGGGAAGTGACGCAAACAACGCACCGGCGGGAGCCGCCTCGGTCTTGATCACGAAAAAGACCGTGGTCTTGTCGACCGAAATCATGCCGAGACCACAGATCATCAACACGATCAGGCAGAAGATCAGGACCGGCTTTGCACCAAACCGGTCGTCCATGGGCCCTCCCAAGGCAAGTCCGAGCGTACCGGTGATCGTCAGGATGATGCCGAAGGTGCCGATCTCGATCGAACTCCAGCCGAGCTGCCCTGCCGAATAAATACCGCCAAAGGCGAACAGGGCGACAAGACCATCCTTGAAAATCATGTTCGCGATCAAGAACAGAAATGTGTTCCCGTTCTTCCAGGCTTGCGAGAGGTTCTCAGCAAGGTCTTTCAAGCCTTCTCGGATGGCGGGTCCGATTTTGTCTTTTTGCGGTGCATCCGGCACAAACAGGAACATCGGGAGTACAAAAACCAGGTACCAGATGACCGAGAAAGGACCGACAGCGCGGTCCCCCTCCCCCGTTTTGGGGTCGAGGCCGAGAACCGGTTCGAAACCAAGAAGTGTTTTGCCCGTCTCCGGACTTGCGGAGAAAAAGCCCAGGGCGATCACCAGTGTCACCAGACCGCTGACATATCCCATCGCCCAACCGAAACTCGACAATCGGCCGATCCGGGCCGCTGGAACGAGATTTGGCATCATGGCGTTGTTGAAGACCGTGGCAATCTCGATGGACAGCGTGCCGATGGCAAACGCGACCATGGCAACAGCGATGCTGTGGGACGCTCCCGGCGCGGTAAACCAAAAGGCCCAGCAACAGATCAGAAAGGGAATGGAGAAGACAAAAATCCAGCGCTTGCGGCGACCGGTTGCATCGGCGATCGAGCCCAGAACAGGAGCCATCAAGGCGATGCCGAGGCCGGCGCTGGCAGTCGCAAAGCCCCAGAGCGATTGTCCTTCTTCGGGAGTGGGCGCCAACGTGGAGGCGAAATAGGGGGCGAAAATAAATGTTGTGATCAGCGTGAAGAACGGTTGGGCAGCCCAGTCAAAAAGGGCCCAGGAAAGTACGGCTCGACGGTCTGTTTTTGCAATGGATGTGTCTGAAACGGTGGTCATTATCGAACTCTGGTCTGTCCGGGCCCGGAAACGAAAAAAGCCGGCAGCGAACTGCCGGCTCAAAATTGTCATAGCATGGTTTCTATGTCAGTCCGTCTCGCAAATTTCCGCAAGCAGACCTGCGGCGACCGAAAACTTCGAAACGCTGATACCACCGTCAAGGATCTCGGTGACCGCCCTGTGCCGGCGAGCGACTTCTGCCTCATGAGTTTCGAGCCATGCTGCAAAACTGCCTTCTCTGACCGCCGCGATTGCCAACGCCCGATGAGCTGCAACCAGCGTTGCTCTGGCCCGGTCGAGCGCAAGGCCGTCATAGTAGTCCTGCACTTGCAGTTCGTCGGCGAGCTGGTGCATGGCGCCGATCTGGAAGTGGTGAGCAACCTGATAGAAAGCGGTTGCGGCCGTATCCAGGTCGGACTCGGTAAGTTCCGATACAATGACGATATCCGGAATGGCCCGTTCCGCCAGCAGCCATGCAATCCTTTTCGCCAAAGGCTCCGGCACGCCTTTTGAGACAAAGTCCGCCATCTTCTCGTTCATGAAGGCCTTCGGTTCTTCAGGCAGAACCGTGTCGAGACGGCCGCGAAGATCGCAGATGCCTGTATGGAACCGTTCCACCACCGCCGACAAGCCCTTGTCGAACGAGACATTGCGCTTGAACCAGATCACCCGCTCCAGAAGCAGTGTCTGAACTTCGGCATAAAGTTCCAGCTGCAAATCGCCGTCAATCTTGTTGTCGAGCGCATCGATCTCGCTGTTGAGATCGGTGAGATCGTAGCTGTTGCGGACAGCGACGAAACTCTGTGCGATCTCCGTCGGTGTTGCCCCGGTCTGATCCATCAGCCGGGTCAGGAAGGTTGCCCCGCCCCGGTTGATCATTGAATTCGCCAGCATGGTCGCAATGATTTCGCGACGCAGGCGATGGCCGTTGATTTCGTCCAGATAAGTTGCCGTCATCTGCGCGGGGAAATAGCGGACAAGTTCCCGTGCAAGATAGTCGTCATCGGGAACCGAGCTTTCCAGAAGGGAATCGTAAAGCGTGATTTTGGAATAGGCCAGAAGCACGCCGAGTTCGGCTCGGGTCAGTAACTGACCGGTCTTGCGCATTTCGTTCAAGGTCGCATCGTCGGGCAATTCCTCAACCACCCTGTCCAGCAACCCGGCATGTTCCAGACTGCGCATCATGCGAACCTGGAACCCAAAATCCTCCATACCGCGCAGGTGCATCATGGAGATGGCCAGTGTCTGAAGGTAGTTGTTTCTCAGAACAAGGTCGGCGACTTCATCCGTCATGGCGGCGAGCAGCTCATTGCGTTGTTCAAGCGTCAGTTTGCCGGCATTCACCGCAGCTCCGAGGGCAATCTTGATATTGACTTCCATATCCGAGGAGTTCACCCCGGCGGAATTGTCGATCGCATCGGAATTACACCGGCCACCGTTCTTGTTGAATTCGATGCGGGCAAGCTGCGTCAAACCCAGATTAGCGCCTTCACCGATCACCTTGGCACCGATTTCCGGTGCGGTAATCCGGATCGGATCATTGGCACGATCGCCGGCATCGGCATCCGTTTCCGTGGTCGCGCGGATATAGGTACCGATCCCGCCGAACCAGAGCAGATCAATTTCCATTTTCAGGATAGCCATCATGACTTCCTGTGGTGTTGCATGGGATTTTGAGATCCCCAGGCAGTCCTGTATCTCTTCAGACAGCGGTATGGACTTGAGCTGGCGTGAGAAGACACCACCACCTTTGGAGATCAGGTCGGTGTTGTAGTCTTTCCAGGACGAACGCCCGAGATCGAAGAGCCTCTTGCGTTCCACCCATGCGTTTTCGGTTTCCGGATTCGGATCGATGAAAATGTCGCGGTGATCGAAAGCTGCAACGAGTTTTGTCGCCTTTGAAAGCAACATGCCGTTGCCGAAAACATCGCCCGACATGTCGCCGACACCAGCGGCCGTGAAAGGTTCGGTCTGAATGTCCCGGTTCATCTCGCGGAAGTGGCGCTTGACGGCTTCCCAAGCGCCGCGGGCGGTAATGCCCATCTTCTTGTGGTCATACCCCGCGGACCCACCGGAAGCGAATGCGTCACCGAGCCAGAAGCCCCTGCCTTCGGAGAGACCGTTGGCGGTATCGGAAAAGGTTGCCGTTCCCTTGTCGGCAGCGACAACGAGATAAGGGTCGTCGACGTCGTAGCGCTGAACCCT